>NZ_MDTU01000004.1:96597-99381 GCF_001720395.1 Piscirickettsia litoralis | reverse complement strand
CACAATTTCGGTGCATAGCATGTGTGTAAGTATGTGGACAACCGGAAAAACGTCACTGAGCACTTATGCAAACCAAAACTGTACAAATTTTGATCAAATACAATATCTTGCCTAAATCGCCTTTTCTACACCTATAAGCCACGCAACAGCAAAACCTATACCTTTCATCAAGTTAGGCGAGAACACGGCTGCAAGGGTGGTTTTAAGAGATGTCAGGCATATACAAATCTATTACTAATCAAGAAATTACAAATTGTATTGCTTTTTCCATGTTTTTGGTTATCATAAACAGGCGGTTTGTTTAACACCTTTTGTAGACCGCTGCGTGAATTGAGGAATAGGAGTCCCAATCGACACCCCCTAAACCTCTGATTTTTTATGACTAGTAGTTATCGCTTAACCTACAAGCATATCAGATTTCTACTAGTCTTTTTTTTGAAAAAGTTAGATATGAAAAGCACCAAAGTTAACATTTTGTTCGATGAGGGCTTAAATCACCTTGCCGTAAAAACGATAAAAGCGATTGACCTTTATATCTCAACTCATAGCTTTAAGTCATCAGTCACAGTAAATGCTCATTTGTGGGAAAATCTTATTTCTCACTTTGACTCTACTGAGCTTTATAGAAAAGGGATTTATTTGCAGCCGTCACTATTTGCAGATTCAAATGTTTCTTTTTGATAGAGATAGTGCGACCGTCGTACTCGACGCAGCGCACGAATATAGGGGGAGTTGTAGAGTAAATTTCATGATATGGCTGATTTTCATAGTATTGTAATTTCTAAGAGATAAATCCCTTTTGTACCTCTTCCTTAGAAGGTGAGGTCAAGCTTTCAGGTTTGTAGTGTAGTTATTTTGAACTACTTTATGAAGGGATAATCTAATATGGCATTATGAAAAATATAGTTATCACTATACTTGCATCATTTGTCTTTGCTGTTCAAACTGAATCAATTAGTTACAATACAAATGTATTTCCAAATAGTCCCTACGGTGTAGATGTCTCCCACTATCAAGGAAAAATAACCTGGTCAGAAGTAAGGCAAGAAATTGATTTTGTATTTATTAAAGCTACAGAAGGTGAATCTAGTGTAGACCCTTATTTTAGTTACAACTGGTCTCAGGCAAAGCGTCATGGAATCTTTCATAGTGCATACCACTTTTTTTATGGGGATGTAAGTGGCATTAAACAAGCAAAGCATTTTCTAAATATTGTTAAATACAACAAATCACATGACAGTTTCCCCTTAATTGTTGATGTAGAAAAAACGTCTGACATATACAGAACCAATAAAACTCAATATGTTCGTAACCTCCGAGCATTTCTTCATATCGTTCATAAAGAAACAGGCAGGTTGCCAATAATTTATACTAGTAACAATTTTTGGCGTACCTTTCTTAAAGGTACACATGGTTTTTCTGAGTATGCTTTATGGATAGCAAGCTATAACAATATACATTCTTCCCCAAAAATCCCTCATATTTGGAAAACATGGGTGTTTTGGCAGTTTTCAAACAAGGCATCAGTACCAGGCATTAAGTCTCAAATAGATTTAAATATCTTTAATGGTGATGACCATCGCTTATATCACTTCTTTGGTTATATTCAATGAAATACAAATGTTAAATGAACTTTTTAACACATAGTAATGATAACAAGTAGAAGTACAGTATAATTAAATAAAAAATAGATATCATAATGGGTAATTATATACTTAAAGATTAAGAGTGTTTATATGAAATGTAATTCATTAATATCTGGATTTATCTTTTCAGGACTATTCCCTTTACTTGTACAGGCTGATAACTACGTAACTTTTGTAAATAACACTGGGAAGAATTTAAATATTGCTACAGATGGATCTCCTGTAGTTAATCCCCCTATTATTCTAAGAAAAAATGCAACTCTTAAGTTAAAGCTTAATAACGACATGAAAAAAAATAATCATCATTTTTTTAAAAGATTATCGATATGGTGAAAACCTGCAATTTTCATATGAATTTTACATAAACCATGGTGTTGCAAATTTCAATAACTTAATCCTTTCACCTGAGTCTGCTGATAACTGGGGGTATTCAAACCATCACAAAAACATTCAGCTTTGGCTATGTACAAATCAGTACTTCCTTCATCATCATGGAAGCTGCAAAGTCACTCCTTCAAAACAAACATTCGGAAGAATAGCATGGGTGGGCCCAACTGCTTAACTCTCGCTTTTCACTTAGCCCCAATGCCTCTAACTCCTGGACAATATGGTTAACATCACAGTCTTTTCTAACTAGACTTACATTCTCATAAGTCCAAGCATAGAAATCTCTACTGAGTGTTGCACTTCAGATGACAGAGGCGTTCTTCAAACCAATCTACGCTGGAAAAGCTCAAACAGCCCCTCTTTAATGCTAGACAAAATATCGATATAGCTTAACCCATCTAGCAAACCTTCATCAATTTGCTTGGAAATCACTCGCTCAATTCGGCCCTTAGAGTCTTGAGACATTCCTAGCATTTCATTTGCTAAAGCCTGACAATCATCGGCAGCAACTCGACTTCCTGCAATTTCTTGCAGCCGCTTAATTTGATTTTCCATATACCACCCTCAAACCAACTGCACTCTACCCGCTTTCCAAGGCTCGAACAAGCGAAACGGTGAGAAACGCTCGCCGATTTTTTTAAGCATATTCACCACCCGATCTGCGGTATAGCCTTCTTCAACATACTGCACACTTGCTGAAAACACCAAAGCTTCAACGTCAAGATCAAGGATAGGCTCGCTGTAAACAGCA
>NZ_MDTU01000004.1:92952-93689 GCF_001720395.1 Piscirickettsia litoralis | reverse complement strand
CACTGAAAACTTACTGAAAAACAGGTCACTCTAGTTCAGCGTTGTTGACACCTTCCCATTGTTAATCGTTATCGGTATGATTAAGCGCTTGTTAATCAATACGATAGGTTAATACCCCTGGTTCAGTTCACACTCAAACATCTTTTCCAAACCGGCAGAGCCTGGTGGCGCTACTACCTGGCCAATCGAGAGAATATTCCTCGCTCAGTGGTTGAAACTGTCGTGAAGATGCTCAGCTGCAAAACAAAGTTTGCAGGTCATGACGAATACAGTTGCTCTAACCCGGACTGCAAACACACTAAAACCGTTGCCTATACTTGCAAATCACGGTTATGCTCATCCTGTGGAAAAAAGCCACAGAGCAATGGATTGCCGCGCAAAATGAGTTATTGCCAAAGTGCGAATACCAACACATCACTCTGACAATGCCAGAAGCACTCTGGCCGTTTTTTCTGGCGAATCGTGACCTGCTCAGTGAGTTATCACGCCTGGCCGCTGACATCCTGCTCAAAGCTGCAAAGAAGAAAAAAGTTAAGATTGGCATCTTCACCATGCTCCACACGTTTGGCCAGGACTTAAAGTGGAACACGCACATCCACTTATCCGTGACACGCGGTGGTCTATCTGAATGTGAGACCGTGTGGAAAAAGATTTACTTTACTAAACAAAAAACCATGAGAATGTGGCGTTATACAATTATTTCTCTACTACGCAATGCTTATAAAGCAGGTGTAAAG
>NZ_MDTU01000004.1:83728-90257 GCF_001720395.1 Piscirickettsia litoralis | reverse complement strand
CCAAATTAATATGGCTCTTTAACCTCATCTGTTTATGCTCAGATGCTTGAGTTTTTAGCTTTCCTTCCTGAATCAAAATATAAACATCTTGTACCCGCATGTTATTTAAAGTGGCATAATCTTCTACTAGGATTAGTCTCATTGTTTTGGCTCAGATAATACCTTATAACGTGTCCAACCACCGCGACCATTTTTATATTCATGTCTCACGATATAATTTTTTTCCTTTTAAACGCGCAACACTTGTTTTAACTGCCCCCATTTTACAACCTACTTTTTCAGCAATTTCAACCAAAGTCAGCGGCCTTGTCACTCTATCCTTATGATATAAAGTTTGCTTATAAATGAACATAAAGATTTCTTTTTGTATGCCAACCAAGAGACTTACATCAGGGGACTCAGTAATTTCTTGTGTACGGTTTGTGTCCACTTTGTGTACGGTTTGTGTGCGGTTTTTATCAGCTGCCTCATCTCTTATATCAGTCTTTATGGGGCTACCTGATAAAGTTTTTTTCGCTGTTGCTTTTGCATTCACTTGTGTACAGTTTGTGTCCACTTTGTGTACGGTTTTCAGATTAGCTTTACTTTTAATGTTATTTTTTCAGTTCATTTAGATTTTTACTTTCTTTTTCATCATTATTTTCTTTTTTGTGTACGGTTTGTGTACGGTTTTTTCCTTTGAATCACTGCAGGCTTATTAGCGCTAGAAGAGTCTAGATTTTTCTTTTTTTTCGCTTCAGTTTGTGTACGGTTTGTGTCCACTTTGTATACGGTTTTCTTAACTGGTACAGGCTTAGTTTCTTTTTCTTCTATATCTAAATCATATGGGCGGTCATCGGCAGCAATATTAACTCGCTGCCGTTTACTTGCCGGAGCCTTTTTAGCCTTGTTTTTTGTTTTTTTTAGAAGAGCATTTAAATCCACGGTATTACCCTACATAAATTAAGCTATGCAACACCCTTTGCTTCTTCTTACCTGCTCGAATCACTTTTGGCGGGTTTTTCAGCTCTTCAATCCAATTATTAATGCCAAGAATTTCCCGGGTAAACTGGTCAATATCTTCTCTTATTGCAGTCTTTTTAGCTTTCTCAAAAATGGAAACAGCGTCAAACACCGCATTTTTAAGACTGGTGTCAACTCTAATCACAACAGGTAATATTTTACTAATGAGGTTAGAATCTTTAGCGAGTTGATGCAAATAAACGGTTCCCAACTTTTCACGTGCGTCATATCGGTTCCAAACGATTTTTTCTTTAAACTTGAGCTTAAACTCTTTTCTTATTTTTTTAAGCTCAGCAAGAGTAAATTCCATACCATCCATAGCATATGGATCTGGGTTAATCGGAATAATAACAGTATCAGAGCCACAAGTTGCAGCTGTGTTAATTTTGTTGATAGCAGGAGGGCAATCGATAATCACGAGATCATAATCACTCCTGACCGGCTGCAACATATCTCTAATCATATCTTTTAAGTTAGAGGCTGATTGAGTTAACTCAATATCTAATCGAGAGTTATTCAAATTAGATGGGATAATATCAATCATTTCGTTAACATTAACAATCGTTTCTTCAATGGGCGTATTATCACGCACCATATTCAGCAAAACAGGCTTATTTCGGGAATTTACATTAAATGATGTTGTTAAGTTACTTTGTTGATCAACATCAATCACTAAAATTCTTGTCCCATAGTGAGCTGCACGACAAGCTAGAGAGTATGATAAAGAAGTTTTTCCAACCCCACCTTTTACTATTTGAAAAGATAAATTTTTCTTGGGGTATTTAAAACCTCGCTCTATTAATAAGTCACGTACACCTTCAGGAGTAATAACTTTGCTACGAGAGTTAATAGTGTGAGTTTCAATATCAAGCGACTTTAAAATCTTATAAACGCCTTGCACCGTATTAACACCTAGCACCTCGGTTAGATCACCAGCTGATAAATAGGCTTTCTCTTTGCTCATAACTTGCACTCTTGTTTCAATATACATGTTTATTTACATAATAGTTGTAACTAAACGTTTGTCAACATAATTGTGATAATTCATTTTATTTGTAACACGACTAACTCTTTATTATTTTGAGTATTATGATTTGTGTACGGTTTGTGTCCACTTTGTGTACGGTTTAATCTAATCCAGGATAAGTTACTTGTGTACGGTTTGTGTCCACTTTGTGTACGGTTTAATCTAATCCAGGATAAGTTATTTGTGTACGGTTTATGTCCACTTTGTGTACGGTTTAATTTAATCCAGGATAAGTTACTTGTGTACGGTTTGTGTCCACTTTGTGTACGGTTTAATTTAATCCAGGATAAATTATTTGTGCACGGTTTGTGTCCACTTTGTACCCACTTTGTGTACAGTTTTAGCTTGAAAGCTAAAAAATGTTTTAGATGATTTTCAAGGCGTTATTGTGTACGGTTTGTGTCCACTTTGTGTATTGTTTGTGTCCAGTTTTTTGTGTACGGTTTGTGTATTGTTTGTGTCCAGTTTCAATAAAACCCCGCAAGCCTTGTGTTGCAATGGATTAAGGCAAAAAATATCTACTTTTAATATAAAATGATTCTCAAATTACTTCACAAAAATAAAGAAAATACTTTCTAACAAGATTCACTATGTTTTTGATGCCGCCTTTCGCAATATATTGATTTACTTAGCTTACCGGCTATTGCACTGTTTTTTTTGTGGTGCTAATGTTTAATCGAAATTAACAAGTGGCTGAATTTATGCGGAAGTGATAGATATAGAAAGTTAGAAGGCAAAGGGGAAGATGTTTATTTAGTTTGAGCACCAAGTTTACATCCCCCTAAGCAGACAAATCTAGTATAAGAAAGTTATGATTATTAATCAACTTTACTAGAGCTTTATATCTATCTCCCAACGGGAGATAATATGTATACTGTATTCAATGATGATGTTATGCGTAACGTCGAACAAAAGATTAACTACCACCCTGGATGCCTTAGAGTCATTCACTACTTAACACGCCGTGCTAAAAAAAACAGGCTCAGTTCAAGTGAGTGCAAGCTACATCGCAGACGCTGTCAGCCTAAGCGTGCGCCATGTTAAACGTATTTTAAGCATGCTTCGTAAAGCAGGAGTTATTTTAACAGATTCAGTAAAAACAGCTCGCTATAGTAACACTATAAATGTGATCACTTTAATTCCTGGTCTAGGTGAGTCCTTATACAAAAAAGTTCAAAACGATGAAAAACAAAATAGCAAAAACAAAGCTGATTTTAATAAAAATATGAAGTCACCCCCTAGTGACATAAGTGTCACACAAAAGAATCTAGATGAGGAACCTTATCTAGATAATAACCATTCAGGTCAAAAACAAAACTATGAAGAAAAGGAGAAGCCTGCTGTAGTTGTTATTCAAGAATCTCTTGATCAGTTGATAGAAGCTAAGAAACAAGACCCTAGTAACTCGTTTATCGACGATCTGATTTTAGAAACTGAAAATTGCTTGAATGAAGCTCAAGAACTTGAAAAAAGCACACCAGTTACTCCTGAATACATAGGCAAAAATGAGATTAGTTATGAGGACAAAGCTTCAATCTCTTTACTACCAAAACGTGTTGCAAGAGTAACTAATCCTTGCAGCCAAGAATATTATCATGAACAACGAGATATTTATTATAAATCCCAGCAGCGAGCGACTAACCCAATGAGTTCAGCTTACTGGCAAGAGCTAGAACAAGAAGAGACCAGGAAAGACGCTAGCACAGAGAGAGTTGTGACAAATAAACATCTTAAAAGGCTTAAGCACTTTGTAAATCGCTTTGGAAATAAGATGGATGAAATGCTTTGGTTTCTTAAAAATGCATACCTTGATGAAGGTTACTCAATAGACAAGGTTATGGGTGTTTTAAGCTCTATTGCTCCTAGGTTTAGCAAACCAATACAAATGCCTTAATCTATTACCATGTCCTGGTTAGAAATTTAGGGGCGGTTACAAGCTAGTAAGTGACTTTAAAGTTAATACAAAGTGTAAGCTTAAGACCGCCATAGAGTTATTATAGTTGAATAGTCATCTTCGCTTAAGAATATCGATACCTACCAATATTGGACAATATCTTTAGATATCGCTTGGTATCCTTATATAAGATCTACAATTTTCTTTTTAGCTTCGCTATCTCCCTCGATATAGCGTTGCGTTGTTTGTAGGGTTGTGTGTCCAGCGAGCTGTTGAACATCGCGTAGGGAGCCACCTGCCTTAATGATATTTTTAGCTGCACGAGTAACAAAAGTGCGGCGGCCACTGTGACTACTGCAACCTTCAAATCCAAGGCTTTTATATAAATCAGCAAACCAATTCACGATGGTGTGGGCTGGGAAGTGGGACTTTCGACGTGAGAGAATAACAGGCTTTTGCCCATGCTCTGGTCGGCTTTCTTCTAAAAGCTGGTTTAATGCCTATTTAAGTTGCTTGTTTAGCGCTTAGGAATTACAATAGTCTGAACCATCAACCACAATGTGAAAAGATGATTTTTCGGTTTGCTGTGCCATGTGAAGCAATGAATTGAATTTTCTTATGAGGGTACAGCGTGAAATGTGTCTGTTAAAACGGACCTAGTTCAAGCATAGAAGCCAACTGTGGGCGTGCTGTATGGATTAATCAAAACAGATAAAGGCAAGGATAGCGATCAAAACACAAACTAGAATTCAAAGATTAATTGTCAATTATGTCTCATTTCCATTGATATATTCTGTTGGAATGATAAATGGAAAGTAGTAGTGCTAAATAGTATTAAATATACCTAATATTGTTACACTTCCATACCAGAGTGAGGCTAAAAAAGGCTTTATCCTGTCACAGTATCAGGGACAGAATAAGTGAAATGGAGCATTGTTCTCCATATGAAGGATAAATTATGGTTATTGAGGTTAAATTGTAGAATGCCTACCTTTACAGATAAAAAATCTACTTTGTTAGCAGCAAATAGATATATATTATACGCCTTGGCTGGGATTGCTGCTTCTTACACTGCATATTTTTTTTTGAAAAAAAAAGTAAACCGATAAAAAGCATATTAATTACTTGTACTGACACTATTCAGTATTCAAATTTAAATGATTTAATTTTATTAGTCGACGATACTAAATTTTTATGTAAGTATAATGCACTATACTGTATGCTTAAAGAGCATACTCAAGCCAGTAACTTGCAAGAAAGGTTGCAGACAGAAAAAAGAAACACTACTGGCAGTTCTTTAGGATCTATTGATAGCAAAATAAAAAAATTATCTCAAAAAATTAGACACTGTTCTAAAATGATTCTAAAGATTTTAGAAAATGTAAAAATTTTTTGATGATTTACAGAGAGTTTTGAAAAATAAAGGTATTCTATTTATTCCGTATAGTGCAAAGAATCATCCTTCTTTTATTTATAAGAAAATTATAACAGGTTTGGGAGAAAATAAACTAAGACAAGTCGATTCTCTATGTTGGTCGCATGGACACGGATCTCCATTCACCTACTTATCGAGTTTACCAAAGTCTCTTATTCTTAAAGTAATAAAACGGATGGAAGCACTTGAAATTAATACTAGATTACTGTTGTTAGGTACATGCTATAGTGCCTCTTTTCTGCAAGAGTTCTCAAGAGTAACAGCAAAAAAAAGTATTTCTCTTTCTCATTCAGGCCCTAGTACAAATGATTACTTATCGGTATTGGTTCCATACCTTAAACAGTCTAAACATTTTGGTATTGTTGGTAAGGCATCTTCTAATTTTTTAAAGCAGAAGGGTTTTATCTTTGACAATCAAATGGAGTCACAATGTTTAACTGTAGGTGGCTTAACTTTTACGGGCGATATTATCAAAATACAAGATCACATGTGCGAAGATGATGTTTCTAACATAAAAATGATTAATAATTATAATCATGCGAAAAAAATAAGCTACTTAAGTGAAGAATTCTTTATTGATTTAGTAAATAAGGCTGTATTAAGACTATTTAATGATGGTTTAGATGTGAGCACTCAATCTCAAGCGCTGTTTTTTGATCATAGATTGCATCGTCCTCCATCACATGAAGTGCAACATCAAGTAAAGGGTTCATACCCATAAACGCATACTGATTATTTTGCTGAGGAAGGTTAAGGCATAGAGTAGTAAGAAGCTAGACTTATTAAGGAGGTTGAACAAGAGGATTGATGTAAAAAGCCTCTAGTAAAACTATATCAAATTAACAATCTTTTTTTTAGCTTCACTATCACCTTCAATATAGCGTTGCGTTGTTTGTAGGGTAGTGTGTCCAGCGAGTTGTTGAACGTCGCGCAGGGAGCCACCAGCTTTGATAATATTTTTAGCTGCGCGGGTAACAAAAGTGCGGCGGCCACTGTGACTACTGCAACCTTCAAATCCAAGGCTTTTATATAAATCAGCAAACCAATTCACGACGGTGTGGGCTGGGAAGTGGGACTTTCGGCGTGAGAGAATAACAGGCTTTTGCCCATGCTCTGGTCGGCTTTCTTCTAAAAGGTAAGCGGTCAGTGAAGCGCACAGGTTGGAGTGTGT
>NZ_MDTU01000004.1:77759-80826 GCF_001720395.1 Piscirickettsia litoralis | reverse complement strand
CCTTGATGGTAAATTCCGTACTGCCTGCCTCAACCAGCACTGGTTTAGAACATTAGACGAAGCTAAAATTGAGATTGATAAATGGCGCAAACACTACAATGAGGTGAGGCCTCACAGCTCACTCAATTATTTACCCCCTTCACATTATGCAAAGATAGTTGCATAATAACCTAACTCTACGATCGACTGGTCTAGCTCAAGGGGTAAGGTCATGTGCATTTTGCTGACCACTTACAAAGGAATAGCAAAAATAGAGCATACATTGAACGCAAGAAGAAGAGCGAGTTTGGATTATCGCTCACCCAATAATGTTTTTTTAGAGAATTTAATGGCGGTATAGAGCCGCAATCAGCATATTTCCACCATCCCAGTTACACCGTACAAAGGCCCACACTCGCAAGAGTACCCTTAAAAGCCATAACTCATCTCTTCTGAGTGATTATGTGACGTATTACGGAAGGACTGCATCATAAGCATTGGAGTTTCTCTACTATTCTGTTGTCTCTGTTGGTCTAATAACGTTTTAATTTCATCATCACTCATGATGTTAGTACTTTTATCTTTTCGACAAGGCCAAGACTCCTGTATTTTCAACCGTAAATTAATTAAGTTATTCTTATGTTGTTCATAGATATCCACCTTTTGCTGAGCAGTAAGCTTTTGCTTATGAGCGAGATCCGCTACATAATTTGCTAAATAGCTATTAACAGAGTCTTCAACATATGGGCTAACATCAGAAAAAGAGACTCTCTTAATAGGGTCTAAGCTATAGGGAAATGAAGGACATGGAAAACGAGCCAAATAATCTTCTTCTAAGCAACTCCATCGCTCACTACCTTCTCCTTGTAAAAACAAACTTACAACAGATGGTAAAATATCTCTATACTGTTGAGGCTGAACTTTTTCAGATAGTTTATCTAAGAACTGATTAAACTCTCTAAATTTACTCTCATCTACTAATAGTCCTTGAGGGCTTTCTATAAATTTTACTTCCACATCGTAAATTTTACTAGCATACTGGTCAAAGATACCGCTGTCATAAAGCTTCTTATACAATTTTACTTTTTCTGAATTTTCTCTCGTATCATCACTCTCATCTAAACTGACAAAATCTCGAATATCATTTAATTCTTTTGTCTCACGATCTAACACATTGCCAGGCTCAGACTTTTGGTCTTGTTTCTTTTGGTAAAACCTATATGCAATACTACCAACAGCAATTGCAGATGCTGCCACTGCAGTTGCAATTCCACATGTTGTAACGCTTGCTCCAACAGCAGCAGACACAACAGCAACCACTGCAACGGCCGTCATAGCCGCTGTGCAGAATTTCAAAGTTGAGCGTAATCTATCGTGAAGCTGGCGCTCTTTAATTTGGCTACGGCATAGCTTCACTGAAAGTAATTTCTCTGGTTCTTTGCCTTGTATTGTTAAGTTTTTTTCTAGTTGCTGTAAAGCCTTATCAAGGTCTTCACATTTCTTTTTTTCTTCTTGCTGATTCTTCCTATAGTTAATATATTTATTGAATTTTTCATTTATACTATACCAGTTTGTATCATTGCGATCCGCCACTTGACGCCATTCTTTATACTTCTCTGTAATATTATTATTACTTATCTCTTTATTAACCAAATACTTTATACGTGCATCACATAAATTAACTGCACGGGACTCCAGGCCCAAAGAAACAGCCGTTGCAGCTGCAGAACCAAAGCCCCCAGTCGCTGTTCCTGCTACACTTAAGGCTGCTATTGCGGGCAAACACAAAGAAGCAATCGTAACTGCAGTGCAAGCTGATAGCTGAATCGCAGAGAGTATGTTAACGTTTTTAGCCCAGTTATCAGCCTGCTTTCCTTCATTAGCAGCAATAGCAACTGCTCCAAGTGAGTCGAAAATATTCCAAGCTACACCAACATGAGGCATTGCTAAAGCTAAAGGCTTTACAAAAGGAGCTACCACATTATACAGACTGCAGAACAGATACATCCAATCCATCCCTGCATCCATAATATCAGCAACATTTTCTTCGCTAATTCCAGAAGTAACAGCTTTTTTCAGCTTATTGGACATTTCAGAATCACCTTTAAACTTAAGATCTAGAAATTGTTTAAGTGGGGGTGTCAGATCATGTATGTCTTCTAGCTCTAGGAGGGCTCTATTCCAATATAACCTAGCAGACCCTTTTGGAGTAAAGGGCCCTAAGTAGTACTTTATCGTTGGACTTCTTCTATGTTTATCTTGTTGTTGGTAGAGTTCAGTCGACAAAGTTTGTACTCCCTGACATATGAATCTTTCCTACCTGGTCAAGATTCATACCTGCAAGATATGTTGTGACACACCCCAGCTCATCGCAGAAGCCAACTTTTACATCCAAAACCCTTCTAGCTCTAGCACTATAAAAAGATGTAGGTGCTATATCTAAGTTTTTACGTCTATCAGACCAAAAATAACGAGTTGCTCTATTTTTGTATAATTCAGGAACATTCTCCGAATATTTAACACTTCTACGAATAGCTCGAACTGACGTCGCTCCAATTACTAACAACTCACCTGGATTCATATCTACAACACCTTAAACATATATGTATATGCTTAATTATCATATTTTCTATTTATGGTGCTTCTGGAGAACTACCGTAAAAGTTAATATATATTTCCCCCATGCTCAGAGCAACGCATACTAACGAAACAGAACTGCTTTAAATCCTTTGACAACTTAAGTTTTTCCCGATTCTACCCCAAAATTCAGCGGTATTATTCATAACTTCGCTTACTGAGATGTTTTGCTCATTGTTGGCAAAGCTTTCTGCGATTTTAGTTAGTCCTTTGCTTGTGATTCGCACTTGTTCAGTAGTTTTTTCTGTCCCATCACCGCGTTCAATGACAGTGATTTTATGCTCAAGTAGCCCACGCATTACTTTGTCTTGGTAAGCTATCCATGAGCCTTTAGGAGTTCTCCAATAAATCCAGCGATTATTGCTTAGCCAAGTAAATAAGCCTTTCGGGCGTATTTGGAGATCTTTTGCCGCATCGGTAATGCAGAGGCTGCCGGTGGATTCAGATATTC
>NZ_MDTU01000004.1:57170-73417 GCF_001720395.1 Piscirickettsia litoralis | reverse complement strand
CAGTCGGCAGGCATAATTGGATGTTTTCAGCGACTGAAGCAGGGGCAAAAGCAACGGCCGTTTTTTATAGCTTGGTTGCTACGTGTAAACTCAATGGAAAAATACCTTATCATTATCTGAAGCAACTATTTGAAAATATTCGTGCAGCAAAAACCAACGATGAGTTAAGTAAATTACTACCTTATTGTCTTCAAAAAGTAACTCTACCTGATGAACGCGATCCCGTAATTGAAGCGGTAGTCTGATTTTTTATAGAACATTCAGAATTTAACAACAAGTCACAAAAACAGGGGCGGTTTTAGAGGTTACTTTCGATAAGCGGTTTTGGCACAAGTAATCGTGCTACAAAAATAAACAAGAAAAAGGACTCTAAAACAAGAAAGTTTGCTCATGTATGGCCTGAAATTTATCCAATAAAAGTAAATTCACTCACTTGTATTCACATTATCAGACTGTTAGAATCCGCAACAAATTAACAAATCCTTAAGAATGTAAAGGAATTGCAATTATAATGCATAAACAAGTTGTAAAAGCACTCGCTACGAGTGCTATAGTCGTTGTTGCGGCTTCAGCGTGAGCGAGCAATGATAAAGCTCAAACTGAACATCAGTCAGCAAAAAATGTACAGAAAGCCTCGAAAAAAGATAACAAAGACGCTAAGAAAATAAAGTCAATGAGTTTGATGGCTTTAGGAGCAGAAGTTCCGGCCAATAACCCTAATAACCTGATGCGTAGTCATGTGGGGCAAACTGGATTTACTAGTGTAGATCCTTATAGTGGTGTATTATCTTATCACATCCCTTTAGTGAATATTCCTGAAAATGATGGGTTGAGCTTTTATTTTGCACTGAACTCACATTTACCTAATGGTCAAGGTGAGAATATAGCTGATAATAGTAGAAACCTTTTTAATTTGTATCCGCATATGTTACCCGGTTTAAATGTTTTTGTTGATCAATATGGCCGTACCCACAACTTTAAAGTCAGCAATAATAAGAATATATACTACAGTATTGATCACTGGAAAGAAGTTCGTAGTAACGATTGGTATATTTACACACCTGATGGAGTAACATACACACTTAAACTCTTAAACAATGTTAATTGGAGTTATTGGCCCTTTAATCAATGGGTAGTTACAGAAATTAAAAGTAAAAACGGAGAAACTACCTTAACATATAATTATGATGTTCGAGCTGGCACTATTCGTAACGGGGTGGGCGCAAACTCCACAGTTTTACTGACATCTATAACGACAGATGATAATAAAATAAAGCTTAATTATTCTCCTTATTGCGTGTATGGTCGTGATTGTATTAAAGGTTACTATCTTACAAATATTAAACTAAATGATAAATATACTTGGAGAATAACATCTCTAGCTGGAGGAAGTAGTGCTTCTAACATTATGTTGCCTACAAAGTTAACATATCCAGATGGCTCAATTATTAAATTTAATATTGATGGAGGCGCTAGCCAAGGTAGCTATTCAGCTCTTCATTCAATCACCTATTCTGATGGCGGAAAATCTGACTTCACCTACTCGGGCACACACGTCACTCAACAAACCAACTCCGGCCCTGGCGTTACTACCGGAACTTGGAACTACAGCTATGCTTATCCAAATGGCACAACTGTAACCACAGTCACGGGGCCGAATGATAAACGTGAATTAACGTTTAATGGGAGATATCCAAACTCTAACGATTGGAATACTGGACTTTTAATCAATGAAAAGCTTTACAGCGCCGATGGCAAAACTTTATATCAAACTATTGATAAAACCTGGAAAGAATTTACTTTGCCGGACAGCACCATCAAAGCACCAGAACTCACAAAACAAGTGATTAGTCGTGGCGGAGATTGTAAAATGCAATCCTGTATGGAATACATCACCGAATTTAAAGATTTTGACAGCTATGGTTATCCAAAAACCGAAGTTGAATCGTCAGTGAAGCATACGGTGTAAGGAAAATAATAGTGATAAAGAAAATTACACTTTCATTAGTGCTGTTAGGTTTAGCTGGGGCAAATTTTGCAGCGGATCAAACGATAACGACGCGTACCAAAACATTAAGCTATCACGAAGATACAACGAATTGGATCTTTAAGCCTGCGGGTGAAGTTATAAAAAACTCAAGTGGTTGGGTAGCTAACTCGACTTCTTTAATTTATGACAGTCGTGGTAATTTAACTTCCAAAACAGTTAATGGCGTTACAACGAAATACACCTATAGTCATGGTAATTTAGCCACGGTGACGAATGCACTGGGTTATACCACAAGCTTTAGTGATTATAAAATGGGCTTGCCTCAGACAATCACAGATGCTGAAGGACATGTTAGTCATCGGGTTGTGAGTAATGATGGAACTATTGCCTCTGTCACGGATGCGATGGGGAATAAGACATCCTACCAATATGACAATATGTTTCGTTTGGTTACAACAATACCTGCACAAGGTTTAACTACATCGACTCATTGGAATTATCCAAAAGTCGGAGATTATGTCGTTTATAAAGGACAAACACCTAATTATTACGGCAAGTACGTTACTGTTAATGGTTTTGGAAAGCCAACACAGATAGAAATTCATGCAGGCTCAAATAGTACTGTCATTTCTAAACAAGAAATTCGCTATGATGCGTATGGGCGTGAAATTTTTAGATCATATAGCGTTGACCCTAAAGCAATGCCTGATCAGACTTTGGGTATCTATACGACTCATGATCCTTTAGGTCGTATTCATACTAGTACTGCTGCTGTGGCATTAGATAAAATAGGTGATGGTTATATTGGTTTTCCTGACACGGCAGGCACCTATACCACACGCTATTATTATGCAATTGATCATACTACCGTTGATGATCCTAGAGGTGTTGCAACACTTAGTAAATATCAATCGTTTGGTAATCCAAATGACAAGCAATTAACAGAAATTAATCAAGGTAACGGTGCTGTTATCACTGATATGGTAAGAGATGTGAGTGGCCGCCTAGACTTTATCAGGCAAAAAGGCTCTTATTCTAGCTCCAAAGGGACTTACACACGTGTTTACCATCATGATAGCCACTTTTTTGTATCAAGTATTGATAACCTTGAAACAGGAACAACTACCTATAAGCGCAATGCAATTGGGCAAGTGATTTGGCGACAAATTGGCAAAGACTCTCCTGGTGTTGCTTATCGTTATAATAAAGATGGTAAACTAACGAATATCCTATATTCTCCTTCGGCACTCAATAAAAATGTCACGTATACCTATGATGCCGATGGTAGAGTATTAACCGTTAGTAATGGTGATAATTGGGCATATAAATACGATAAAAATAATAATGTAACGTCTGCCACATTGAGTTACTGTGTAAATGGTATAGATAAAACACTGTCATTTATCTACAGCTATGATGGATTTAATCACCTATCAAGCATTACTTACCCAGATCACACCATTGTAAGCTATAACCCTGATCCATTAGGTTTAGCTAAAAAAGCAGGTGATTTTGTTAAGAGTGTTCATTATTATCCAAACAGCAAAGTAAAAGACTTTACTGATGGTAATAATTTTAAAACAGCTTACGGTTTAAATAATCGTCAAATGGATAATGCACTGACTGTTACGACAGCAGGCGGTAGTCCGATTGTTAAACAAACATATAGCTATGACGGCAGTGGTAATACAAGCGCCATCCGCAATGTATTAGTCCCATCAAGAAGCCAAACATTTACTTATAATCCAGAAAATTGGCTGATTACACAAACTGTCGCAGGACATAAAACTAACCTCGTCTATGATGCTTTTGGTAATTTAACAGCCAAAACGGTCGAAGGCTCTCATCTGCTTTACACCTATAACAACAGCAACAATCTATTGCAATCTGTTAGTGGTACGGTGACAACACCCTCGGGTGCGAAAAATGTCAGTGAGAACTTTACCTATGATGCTTATGGGGACATAACTAGTAATAATGGTTCGAGCAAAGAATTTACTTACAATGATTCGATGCAACTTGTATCGGCGCATGGTAAAAACCCACTGACTGGGCAGTCATTTGATGTTTATTATTACTATGATGGGAACGGTAATCGAGTTCAAATTACACAAGGTGATCAAACGACACTCGAAGTTCACAACAGTAAAAGTCAATTGCTCTATCGATGGAACCTAAAAACGAATCAAGTTACTGATTATATTTACCTGAATAATAAAAAAGTGGCTGAGGTAACGCATGCAGCAGGGAAAAAAGCAACGGCGAGCAATGCAACCTATTTGTATAACGATATTTTAGGGTCTCCACTGCAAGAGGTGAATGCTTCTGGTCAGGTATCATGGAACCCAAGCCAAAACTACCGTCCTTTTGGTACAGAGGTGTATCAAACAAATGAAAAAGAAGAACATGTCGGTTATACTGGCAAACTCCACGACGATAGCACGGGCCTTTCTTACTATGGCGCTCGATACTATGATCCGGTCATTGGCAGGTTCTTAAGCATAGATCCTGAGCCTATTCACATAGACAAACCGATCACATTTAATCGGTATGCATACGCTGCTGATAACCCGATGACTTATGTTGATCCAGATGGGCGTTTTTTTGGTGGCTTATTCTCTCGCATCATGATTAGCTTTGGCTTAGGTGGAGGTATATCCTTCGGTGGTTGGGGCAATCACGGTGGAGGGGAAGGGCGCTTTAACGGTGTTTGGTACCCAGGTGATGGCTGGCGTGGAGAGTATCAAGACACCTCTTCACCAGACTATAGAAATGCAGAACTAAATAACGATTTCATTAGCAGTTCAGCTTATCAAACGAATGCTGTTATAGAGTATATTGGTCAGCAAATTGATGAGCAGATTAAAGGGATTACCTCTACAGGAGGTTTATCTTTAAAGCCTGCCTTGCCTTTTATTCAGGCATCAACTCCTAAAATTGCTCAAAAGAAAATCAATAGAGAACAGGGACCACGGGAGATTACGAAAATTCACCGACCTGAGGATTCTGTACCCGGTAGCCAATGGCACGCTCACGGGAAAAATGGTGGTGCTATAAATGAGGATGGTACCTTCAAAGATGGCGACCCTGGCTTTTCTAACAAAACCAAAAAATGGTTAGGTGAGCATGGATGGGAGTTAGAGCTATGATTCCTAGAGAACTGAAGGTGAAATTCGAAGAGCTCATTAAAATAGAAGAGCTAGAGCCTAAAAAATTTTTTGGCCTTTACATGAAAACAGATGTTGAAGAAGTTTCTCTTTACTCTCGATATCATAGAGCTGATTTTTTAAGGCAGATACCTGAGGATGAAGCTAACAAATTAATATTAGAGTTTTCATTGCAACACTTAAAACGTTTAATGACTTATGCGAACGAGCACTTTAGTTTAGAGCAAAAATCAAAGTTGTTGCTTTGTCTTTCATTTCCTTATGACGATATTGTAGAAGAGCCATTACTGATACCAAACTTTTCGATTTCCCCAAACTGTTATCATGTGTTTCGTTATGCAAATTATTATATGGAGGGTAGGAATGAACTGGATAAATTAAAGCGGATAGCTAAAACGCTCGAAACCTATCCAGATTTATCTATTTTTCATAGTGGACAAGCAGAAAAAGGATTGGAGTATGGGCGAGTAAAGATCGGCTACAAAACTAAATGCTTTAAAGATTTGGCTTCTCTAGACCTCCTTGTTGCTAAACTAAATGAGGATGGATAAGTGTTGAGAGTGCTTATTTTTTTTTCATTTTTAGCTTGTCTTATTTCTGGCTGCACTTCTGAGCCTAATCATTTTTTCTTGAGCATGCCTCCTCATCAGTTGTTCCCAGGCTTTTACCCTGGAGGGCAGCCAGGAGCGCCACCACCGCTTTAAAAATTTTTGAAGCCGCTTAAGGCGGCTTTTCTTTTTGATGCTGCCACTTTCGATAAGGACGGTTATCGAAGAGTAACATTAAAAACAGCCTCAAAAGAGGCTGTTTTGATTTAGTGTGCATTTTACCGATCGCTTACTTTTTAACTGTCTTTTTCGCCGCAGGCTTTTTAGTAACAGTCTTCTTGGCTGGTTTTTTTACAGCAGTATGACTTTCATCAAGCAATGACGCGAGTTTTTTCCAAGTAACTTTGTTTTCTTTACTTTTACCCTTGGCTTTCAAAGAAAGCCCTGATGAAGTAATTTTTAATTCTCCCAAACCATCAACAGTAAAATTAAATCCACTTTTAGGTGTAGGCACAGCCCCTAAATTCAATGTTGTTTTCATGTTTTTCCATATTATTGAATCATCTATACCCGTTAGTGTAGCATGGACATTAACACGAGGCGACTTGTCGCTTCTACGGAAGGTCTTCATATTCTTCGGCTATCCGTTGTTTTAACCCGCTCTTCATAATCGGCAGCAACCGATAACTTAAATACCCCGTCAAGCCTGTGAGAAGAAAACCTGCGTACCAATGGTATTGTCCAATACCAACTAAATACCAAACAATGACGTTAACTAAAACAAAAGTAATAATTAATTTAATTTTATTGCGCTTATACACCTTCTCAATCTTATTTTCACTTGTATTAATCTTCTCTTTATTCAATAAATTTTTCATAATTTTTAATGCCATCGTTTTTATGGTGTTTAATTACATATTACTAATTATAACTTTTCCGTTTCTACGCTCTATTAGATGTAAAGCAGCATCAACAACGTATGGATTCAACATTTTCAGACAAAAGATAAAGTCTATAAATTCATTTTATCCTTCCATAGTGCTCAACGATTTTTGATTTATAGCCCTACATTGAGCTGATCTATTAACCTTATTTTTAAATTAGTAATACGCTTAGCGGTTTTCTTATTTCTAGCGGCTAGGAAAATCGCCTTTTTCTCACCAACAAGTACAACAAGTTGTTTGCCTCGCGTTACTCCCGTATAGAGTAAGTTGCACTGGAGCATGGTATAATGTTGCATTGCAAGAGGTATAACCACCGCTGGATATTCTGAACCTTGGCTTTTATGAATTGTTGTTGCATAAGCAAGATCAATTTCGTCGAGTTCATTAAAGTCATACATGACAATACGGTTGTCAAAATCGATTTTCACTTCGCTTTCATCATGGTCAATGTGCTTGATGCGGCCTAAATCTCCATTAAAAACATCTTTATCGTAGTTGTTGACGGTTTGTATGATTTTGTCGCCAACAGCAAAGGTATTACCGTATTTAGTAACTTTGTTTTCACTGTGACCATTCAGTGCTTTTTGTAACTCAAGGTTGAGTGATTTTGCCCCCCAAGCCTGCACGGTTCATGGGGGTTAATATTTGAATGTCATCAATTGGATTGAGGTTAAACACTTTAGGGATACGCTCTGTAACAACTTTAATAAGTTTGTTATACACACCTTCAGCATCATTGGCATGAATGGTAAAAAAGTCACTTTTCTCGCCTTTAACTGACTCAAAAGGGGCTTTGCCTTCATTAATTCGGTGTGCGTTGACAATAATTCGTGAGCTTTTAGCTTGCCTGAAAATATCGGTGAGTTGCGCGGTAGAAATCATTTCAGACTCAATCATATCGGATAGAACGGCACCAGGGCCGACCGAAGGGAGTTGGTCAATATCACCAACAATCAACACGGCTGCGTGCGAAGGAATGGCTTTTAGTAGGCTATTCATCAAGCTAATATCAATCATCGAAGCTTCGTCACAGACTAAAAAGTCAGTATCGAGAGGTTTCTCTCGATTGTATTTAAACAAATAGCTTGATGGATTAAATTCAAGTAAACGGTGAATCGTTTTTGCTTCTAAGCCAGTGCTTTCAGAAAGCCGCTTTGCTGCACGGCCAGTTGGAGCACACAAAGTCACTTTCGCTCTTGTGCTATGAATGATCTTAATGATGGTATTTACAACGGTGGTTTTACCAACGCCGGGGCCGCCGGTGATAATGCTAACTTTATTGTGCAATGAGTTAATCACTGCCTTATGTTGTGAAGGTGAAAGCTGGATCTGAACCTGCTGTTGTGTTTGCTGAAGTGCAGCTTCAGCATCAATGTTTGACCATTTAGGCTGCTCACCTTGAACTAAGCGAGCAACTTGTTGGCTGACACTGTTTTCAGCATGATAGAGTTTGTCTAAATAAATGCAGGGCATATCATCAATGACTTCACGAAGCACACGATTTTCTTGAAGCTCAGCTTCAATGGCCGCACGGATTAAGTCGATGGGAACGGCCAATAATTCCACAGATTTTTCTATAAGGTGCTGTTCTTGTGCTGCACAATGCCCTTCTGAACAAATTTCTTGCAGGACATGACGAACACCGGCTTGAGCGCGCTTAATTGAATCTTGCGGAATACCTAGACGTAGAGCAAGCTCATCGGCAGTTTTAAAACCAATTCCTCGGATATCGAGAGCGAGCCGGTAGGGGTTATCGCTAACAATCGCAATCGCCTCTTCACCGTAGGTTTTATAAATACGAACTGCTCTTGCGGTGCCTACACCGTTAGATTGTAAAAAAAGCATGATGGAGCGCACCACTTTTTGCTCTTCCCAGGCTTTAGTGATGATATTAACGCGCTTTTTACCAATCCCAGGCAGGCTATGCAGGCGCTCTGGCTGGTCTTCGATGACCGTAAATACATCCTCACCAAAGGCTTTTACCAAGACTTTAGCAAAGTGACTGCCAATCCCTTTAATCATGCCTGAACCTAAGTATTTTTGAATGCCTTCTAAGGTGGTTGGCGGTACAACGCGCAGCCATTTTGATTGAAACTGCATGCCATAGTTACGATCATTGATCCACTCACCACCACTTTCAATAAACTCCCCAGCATGAATGCTGGCCACTTTGCCTTTGACCGTGACGAAATCACGGTGTCCTTTCGCTTTGACGCGAATGATGCAAAAGCCATTTTCTTCATTGTGATACGTGATTCGCTCTACGGCTCCACTAATTAGGGAGGAATCGTCATTGTTGGTTTGTTGCATATTTTTTTATGTGCTAGAACGGCACTTCGTCTCCATACAAATCACTAAAATCATCTTGCTCTGTTTGCTGTGATCGCGCGCGTTGTCCTGGTGTTTGTTGAGTTGGTGGTACGGCCGCAGGTGGTTGTGCCTGCGCTACTATGGGTTGTGTTGGTTGAGAGAGATATTCAGGGTAATCTTCCATTACCGGAGGTGGAGTTGAATGCGGGTTACTCTGGCCTGAGCCTAGCATTTGTAAGTTATTTCCAATGATCTCAGTGGTATAGCGATCTTGGCCTTGCCTATCTTGCCATTTACGGGTTTTAATCTTGCCTTCAATATAAACCTGGCGGCCTTTTTTCAAGTAATCCCTCGCGATTTCAGCCAAGCGCCGCCATAATACAACACGATGCCATTCAGTGATTTCTTGTTGTTGCCCTGAAGCATCCTTATAACGTTCAGTCGTTGCCACAGAAAACGTCGCTACACTTTCACCACTCTGAGTTGAACGGATTTCTGGGTCTGAGCCTAAATGCCCCACCAGAATCACTTTATTAACACCTCTTGCCATTTTACATCACCTATTACCATTCAAAAGACAAGTTATTGTATTACAAATCAGCATAACCGTGTAGAAATGGCAGGATGCATTACTCAATTTCCAGGTGTTAATAAGCTATCGTTACTCACAACCAGGAACATATTGTATAAAAATTGAGCAAATTCATTTTTAAATCCAACAAACCATTGTACAATGCCCTCTGTAAATCCTCTTCTTATCAGAAAAGGCACAATCTATTACATTTTCATCGCAAGGGAGGCCACACATGAAGTTAATTCATGTTTTTTGGCAACAACAGCACGCATTTAACAACTGGGGACACCTTTACCTGTGGGCAGAAACGACCGCTTCAAACCGAAGGAAAACGAAGGACTACCCCTACCAATTAAAAACAGAGCCCCTTTTAGACTGGGCAGAAACACACTTTAATAAGCATATCGATAAAAATGAAAGCATCCCAGTCTATTTTCCCTGCAATTCAAAAAAAGACTTCATTCCTTCCCCCTTAATTGCTAACTTAAGCGCCATCGAAGATATTGACTGTACAGAACTTAAACAAACACAGATCAATGTAATTAAAGTTAAAAATCCGTTATCTTTTATCAAAGAACTGAAGTTTCAAAGCTACTATTTTGACGATACGATTCAACTTGCCGATGATGCGAAATTTTGGATTAAAATGGGAAGCGCTTTAAGCCGTGTCATTAAAAATGATCAATATATTCCCTGTATGGTTGCACGAAAACACAATAAAAAAATTCATTATTACAGTAAATGGCAACCTCTTTCATCCAGTTACCAGCAACAATTAAAATATTTAGCTGAACAAATGCCTTACTCTGCCTCGCTTGGTAAAACCACCTCCTATCAACGAATTACAGCACTCGAACATTTCTCTGAAGCCAGCCTTACCGAGCTCATCGCTTCAACGAAGTTTCCTCAAAAAACAATCAAGCAAGTTGAAGGTAGTATTTTAGAACAGAATATCGATGTGCAAGACCTTTCTTTCATGCTACCAGACGGCGTTTGGAAGGACTGGAAACTATGGAAAAACAATCTAGCCTATGATCAATTTGGCGCCCCCTTCCAAATTTGTTTCCGCCTCAATGAAGCAAGCTCTCAAGATGGCAATGATTGGGGACTAGAATTGCTTTTACAGTCCAAAGAAGATCCTTCTTTTATGGTTGATCTACAACAATACTGGCAAGAACGAAAGAAGAATCAATCACTTTATCAAAAAATGCTAGGGACCTCAGTTGAACGAACGCTTTTACTCCAAATTGGCTATGCAAGTCGTATTTATCCTCGTTTAGAGCAATACTTTGAGCAGCAACTTCAAATTTCAGAGCTCCAGCTGGATACCGAAGCGGCCTTTCAATTCTTAAAAGAAGATGCCTGGGCACTCCATGCTTGCGGATATAGAATTATTGTTCCTTCCTGGTGGACACATAAAGGATTTTTAAAAGCTAAGGTTAAGCTGAAAGCAACGAAATCATCACGCTCTGAAAGTGATGCACCCACCTCTTATTTTGATCGTGACAATATCGTTGCCTTTAATTATCAGCTCTCTATCGGTGAGCACACCGTCAGTAAGGAGGAGTGGGATGCCCTGGTTAACTCAAAATCCCAGCTTGTTCATTTTCGAGGTGAATGGATTGAAATTAATCCAGAAAAAATGAAAAAGGTACAAGAGCTCATCGAAAAGTCAAAGGATGAGAAGCAATTTGGCACGATCAAAGATTTATTAACCATAGCGGCAGATAACGATGTTTACGATTTAGATTTCGATGCAGATATACAACGAATGATGGAGGGGTTAACCAATAAAAATACGCTCACTTTAGTTCAACCTCCTAAAACATTAAAAGCAACACTGCGACCTTATCAGCAACGAGGGCTTTCATGGTTACATTACCTCGAAACATTAGGAATGGGGCCGTGTCTTGCAGATGACATGGGGCTGGGTAAAACAATGCAAGTCATCGCCTTGCTTTTATCTTCACCAAGAGAAACTCCAGCACTACTGATTGCACCGACATCAGTGGTTGGTAACTGGGACCGGGAAATTAAAAAATTTGCACCTTCAATGAAAGTCAGTGTTCATCATGGCAGCCAACGCAAAAAACAAAAAGACTTTTTGGAGCAAGTCAATCAATTCGATATTGTGATTACTTCTTATGGGTTATTGCGTCGAGACAAGCAACTATTTCAATCACATCATTGGTCCCGCCTCATTATTGATGAAGCCCAGAACATTAAAAACCCAAATGCAGCACAAACCAAAGAGCTCTGCAAAGTCAAAGCAACATCACGAATTGCTTTAAGTGGTACACCAATCGAAAACCGTCTCACTGATCTTTGGTCTATTTTTCACTTTCTTAATCCAGGCTTTTTGGGCGGGAAAGCCCACTTCAAACGAATCTTCGAATTTCCTATCCAACGTGATAATAATGAACAACAGACTAAAACACTAAAACGCTTGGTCGAGCCCTTTATTTTAAGGCGGCTCAAAACGGATAAAACAATTATTAAAGACCTCCCCGACAAAGTCGAGCAAAAAGTCTACTGCCAATTAACAACAGAACAAGCCACGATTTATCAAAGTATTGTGGACCAAGCAGAAGAGAGAATGGAAGAAATTCACCCTCAAGACAATGCAGCACATAGCGCTATCATTCTTTCTACTCTCTTGCGACTGAAACAAGTGTGTAATCACCCATCACAAGCATTACAAGATGGCAGTGAATTTAGTGTTGGGCGTTCAGTAAAACTACAACGCATGGTTGAAATGATTGCAGAAATTATCCAAAACAAAGAAAGTGTGCTGATATTCAGCCAATTCACAGAAGTCTGTGATGAACTCGAACGACTATTAAAAACACAGTTCGGCTACACAACACACTACCTCCATGGTGGTACCTCGCGGAAAAAACGTGAATCGATGATCGAAACATTCCAAGCTGAAAATGCGCCTCCTAGTATTTTTGTGTTGTCGCTTAAAGCCGGAGGTGTAGGTATTACCTTAACAAAAGCTAATCATGTCATTCACTTTGATCGCTGGTGGAACCCTGCTGTTGAAAATCAGGCAACTGACCGTGCTTATCGAATTGGTCAGAAGAAAACAGTCTTTGCTCATAAATTCATTACGATGGGAACCATTGAAGAGCGTATTGACCAAATGCTTGAAGACAAACAAAAAGTATCAGATTCAATTGTCGGCAATGATGAATCCTGGCTTTCAAAATTAAATACAAAATCTTTTATGAAACTCATTCGACTCAGTCAATCATCACTTGAGGAGGTTTACGATGAGCATGAATAAAACCTGGTGGGGTGAAGAGTTCGTTGGTGCGTTAGAAACATTTATTGACTCCGGTCGGTTGCAACGCGGGCGAGCATACCGCTCAGATCATCGCACCCTCGCGTTTAATATTCACGGGAGTTGTATTGATGCAAAAATTAGAGGAAACGTTAACCCTTATTTTGGTGTGACCAAAGAACCTAAATATAACGTTCATCTTGAGTTTAAAACGATCAGCAATAAAGACTGGCAACCTATTATCAATAAAATCGCTCAAAATCCCGCCTGGCTTTCTAAGCTCATGCTTAACGAGATTCCAAAAGATATTGAAAAAGCCTTTGGTAAGCATCACTTTTTACCTGCCTCTTTTAAAGATATTAAAGCAAGCTGTAGCTGCCCAGATTATGCAAATCCATGTAAGCACATTGCCGGCGTTTATTACCGAATTGCTGAAATGTTAGATGCTCACCCCATGTTGCTCTTCCCGCTAAGAGGGATTCAGGCTGATGAATTACATGAAGCACTCACTGCAACAGAACTTGGACGTGCTTTTGTTGAGCACTTATCGACCCCTGAGACGATTGAGCTCGAAATTGAGCCCACACAATTCAAAGCAATAGAAACCCAACAAAAAAATCCATCCTATCAACAATTTTGGTCCATGAATGAAACAAGCTCGCAAATTAACTATGAGGAAGAACCTCCAAGCGAGATAGCGGCTTCTCTTGTTAAAAAACAAGGAGATTATCCAGCATTTTGGGACAAGCCTCGCTCTTTTATTGGGACAATGGAACAGATTTATTCATGTACGCGCACAAAAAATAAAAAGCACCTTTTATAACCCCAAGCATTAAATCAGGTTCACAGCTTCAACTTTAGCTCGGTCATTGCCTTCAATATAACTTTGGGTAATGCTGAGTGAACTGTGACCGGCCATTTGCTGCACATCACGTAACGAACCACCTACACTGATGATTCGATTAGCAAGGCGTGTAATAAAGGTCCGACGGCCTGAATGACTGCTGCACCCAATCAGGCCATTGTCCTTGTAGAGTATGCGAAAGAAGTAAACGACCCCATGATGAGTCATTGCCGTTTTACGTGCGGAGAGAATCACCGGATCAAATGATTGTATACGTGTTGAGTTTTTCTGCAATTGCTGAAGAACTTGTTTCAAATCTTTAGAAAGCGGAATCGTCCGCCCTTTTGTTCCTTTACAAATGCTCGCAGTTAGACTGATGGCATTGGTGATTTCGCCAGTGGCATCCGTCACCATCGACCAACGCAACCCTGCCACTTCTTTTGCTCGGAGGCCGGCTTTGATTGTCAGCAAAAACATAACCTTATTCCGTTCTGAATTTTGCTTTGCATCAAGACTGTGTAAAATCCTTTTTTCTTCTGTTCTTGAAATTATTTTGGCCTGTCCTTCTGGTTTCTTGATCAAAAGCATAATCGTCCCATAATCCACCGTATTATCAGCTATATCATTATTTTACAGTGTATTTTTTGCTCTGTGAAGAGGGCCACCCTCTGAAAGCCAGCTATAGCGCGACTCACCGTAAAATAGATATTTTACGGTGAAAATTGAAGAACTTCCTGAATGATTTTTGCTCTCCGATTGACAGTGTTAATAATTATGATCTATCATGTACGCAAAGTTCCGATTATAGAGACTCTGGAGCCATAATGAATTTTTCGGAATATATGAAATTCACCAGACAAAAAGGCAACCGGTTCTTTACCATAAGGCAAGTTCAAGAGGACTTGGGCTTGCCTTATGCTGCAATAAAGAGTGCAATTAATCGCCAAAAGCAACACGGTAATTTAATCAGCCCGGCTAAAGGTCTATACGTTATTGTTCCACCAGAGTATCAGCCTAATGGTTCAATCCCTGCAGAACAGCTTGTCCCAATTTTAATGAAGTATCTCCAGTCAGATTATTATGTATCACTATTATCTGGTGCACTTTACTATGGTGCTACACATCAAAAGCCAAGTCGATTTCAAATTATAACTAATAAAAGAATTCGGCACCCTCTAAAATTTGGCAAGGTGATTATAGAAGTTATTTATAAAAAATCTCTAAATGGACTACCATTACTTGATAAAAATGTTACTACAGGATATTTAAAACTCGGAAGCCCAGAGTTAATAGCAATTGATTTACTCAAATATAGCGTTAAAAGTGGAGGTCTTAATCATATAGCAACTGTATTATCTGAGCTTGTAGAAAGCATGGATGCAATAAAATTAATTAATATTGCTAAGATAACTGGGGAAAAATCTTACCTACAACGATTAGGCTATATTTTAGAACAGATAGATACCTTTGAAAACGAAAAAAAAGATGCCATTGTTACTGCATTAGAAAATTACTTAAACCAGCAAACAGCATCATTTACCCCACTTGCACCAGAAATTCCAAGAAAGGGATATCCTCGCAACAAGAAGTGGATGCTTATTTTAAATACCAATATTGAGAGTGATTTATGATCCCTGAAACCTTCGTTGAACAATGGCGAACATTTGCAAACTGGCAAACACTGGCAATGGTTGAGCAAGATTTAATCATTAGTCGTGCCTTAATCTGCCTTTATAATGACCCTGATATAAACCAATCTCTTGTCTTTCGAGGCGGCACCGCCCTTAATAAATTATTTATTCAGCCTCCCGCACGATACAGCGAAGATATTGACTTCGTACAACAAAAATCAGCACCTATCGGGCCAACGCTTGATAAAATAAAAGAATTGCTCAATCCTTGGCTTGGCACAGCAAAATGGAAAATAACAGAGCGCAGTGCAAAATTAGTCTATAAATACCAATCAATAGATAGTTTAGCAGCAAAACTTAAAATTGAAATTAATACAACTGAACATTTCCAAGTTTTACCTTTACAGAAAACAAAATTTACTATCGATTCCGAATGGTTTAAAGGGTCTACAAGAATTGTTATTTACGCACTCGAAGAGCTTATAGCAACTAAGCTTCGAGCTTTATATCAACGCCGAAAGGGACGTGATCTATTTGATCTTTGGTATATTTTAAAAAACAATTTAGTTGATATTGATCATGTCATCGAAATTTTCAAAAAATACTGCTCAAAAGATAATATTTCCATTTCCAAAAATCTATTTCAAAAAAATTTAGATTTAAAAAAAGCAAACCAAGACTTCAAAGTTGATATGAATACTTTATTACCGCCTGAAATATATTGGGATTTTGATGAAGCTTACAACTTAGTTCAAGATCAGATTATATCTAAATTAGATTAATAATAATCAACAAAAACAGAAAGAGAAAGCTATCTACCTCTTTCTGTTTTTACGAATGTCATTAATAATTTCGCCAATAAGGAAGTGTCGCAATATCGGACGGGAATATGGTTAATATCTAGAATGAGACTTTGTCTAGTGGTAATTTTGCTTGCTAATACTTTTTTAAGA
>NZ_MDTU01000004.1:50006-53343 GCF_001720395.1 Piscirickettsia litoralis | reverse complement strand
TGGCGATTGAATTACATAATATTAATTAGCATTAAAACCCGCAACGATCTGCGATAAAAGATGGCATTTTTCTTATTAATGTCAACTTAAAATCATTTAAAATTTTATATGTAGATTGCAATAAATATTGTCACCTAAAATGATTTAAAAGAATTTTTAGGTAGTTAGGTTTATTTATGATTATTGAGACGCTTACTATAGATTTTCGGCAATGGCTTACCATTTGTGCAGAACCTCAAAAAGCCGCAATAGTGGACAATTTTATTGTATGAAAAGCGAAAACCTAAAAAGTTTATCACATTGTTTGAGTCTGTTAAATAAACCTTTATATCATGGTGAATACTTCAATAGCCTCGCAGCTTCATGCATGGATTTAAATCCTATAACTGACTATGGTCGCCACCACAAAAGAGTCAACCCTGTCGACAACATTATGAAAAACAAAAGCAATTTTGCCAATTATTATCAATCATGCTTTAATATTCATAAAACGATAAGGAATTATTTACTATATGGAAGAAAAAAACTTTCTTATGATTTATTTGTAGAATTAGCCACTAATGAGATAGATAACAGCAATATTAGGTTGAGAAGTGAAAATAATGAATATGGAGAGCAGTTTGGCACATCTCTTGATCCGACCTTGAGAGGACAAACTGATATTAATATATTTTTCAAAAAAAATATCTGACTTTCCAGTATCACTCTCTGGCGTACATATAAATAACAACTTTTACCTTGGATATAATAACACCAGTGAAAAAGAGTTGCTGGACAAAAGGAGAAAAGAACTCCAAAAACATATAGGTGAAAAGTTTATACTTAATGATAAAAATTTAAGTATTATTACTAATAGTCTGTGTCGCATATGTATTATACCGGAATCTAGCAACTTTTTTTGGAAAAAACAATATTGAAGCAAACTAGTAGCATAGTGAATGCATTAGGGGATAATCCACTATATAAGAAAACTAGAGATTACCTATTAAATGAGAACTCTCCTCATTTAATAAAAAGATATATGTTTTCTCTTATTGGAAGTCCTCTTTATGATTTTTATGAGCATCTAAAAATTAAAAATGCAAAATCTTCCTTATATTCTTTATATCATGGGCTATACCCGGAGCCTCAGTATGACATTTCACATGGTGAAAAGATTTGGAATAACATTAAATTAATTACACGTACTACCTATGCTGGTCGCTTATCTAAGAGGAATGATGTTATAACTACAAATGTCAGGGGGGACAACTTAAAAGAATTGCTTATAGAAGCCATTAAATTTTTGTATGGCGAAACAAATGGTTACTCAAGTAATGAGGTTAACATATCAAAATTTGAACGAATTTGTTCTTTTATTCAGATTGTTAATACGCTTCACCCTTTAACTGACGGAAATGGTAGAACGTTTGTTGTCGCTTTACAAAATATTCTTTTAGCTTTAAATGGATTTCCATTCACTATGCATTATGAGCTTGGTAGGGCTACTGGCCTGGGTGGATTGATACCAGCACCCAACTCAGAATATGCTAATGAAATCGCTTATGGTTGTCTTGTAAGGCGAAGATTTGACTCTATAAGAGGTATGGAGAATAAGTTAAATTTTTTGAAAAATTATAGCCTTTATTTGGGGAGAGTCAGAACCCGGCAGTCCTTTTTTCTCTGAAAAATTATTTGATGATATATCTATAGGTTATAGACAAAAAGATTTTATAAGAGAATTATTCCCACAATCTTCCAATGGTAAAATAAATAATCTTTTTCAAACTCGCCTTCATATAGAAACTAATAAAGATAAACGCTTTTATGGATGGCAAATCAAAGCGTTTCATTATATTAAAGAGCATTATAGAAACAAGAGTCCACTGTTATACCTCCTGCATGATCATGATGATTTGTGAGCGTGGGACTGTTGCGAAAAAAATTAGGTTGAGGTATGTTGGTTGCTTGATTTGAAAATAAGAGTAAATTACGACACTGTTGCAAAAAATTATAATAAGCGTCAGAAAGTCTATTTGTTTGTATTGTCTTTGTAAAATTAAGCTGCCAATCCAAATAATTTATTAATTAGCTGATTTTGAGCAAAGATATCCTGTTTTTTAATATAACGCAATTGATACGCATTGACTCCATCACATCAACTGTTGGCCGTGCTGTTGAGAGCGATTGATACCATTGGCGGAAGCGGGGGGGTAACCGGTAACCCTCCCCTAAAATAGTACAAGTGATAAGTGGAATCTTCTGTTAAATTAACTTAAACAGGAGAATGAAGATGAAACGATCAAAGCTAACAGAATCACAGATTGTAGCGATGCTCAACGAAGGCGAAGCAGGCATCAAAGTTGAGGATATCTGTCGCCAATATGGTATCGCTAAGAGCAGCTATTATAAACTGAGATCTAAATATCAAGGCATAGGGGTTTCAGAGCTTAAGCGCTTAAAAGAGCTTGAAGACGAAAACCGTCGCTTGAAGCAGATGTACGCTGATATTAGCTTAACGTGAGTTCGATATAAGGTTCTATTGAAAAAGCAGCCCGTTTGCAATTAATCTTTAGGTTCTCACAATCTAAATCCATTGAAATCCATTGCAAGGAGCTGCTTATGGATACCAGCTTAATCGGTTTGTTTTGCATTGTCGATGACTTTTGTCAGGTTTTCTTGCCTCACTGGAAAGTGTTCCGGTCAAGTCATATTGGACACTTTTAATTGAGACTTTTCAAAATTAATAGGCGATAGGTTGCCATTGGCTGTATGCAGCCGATCATGATTGTAATATCGAATATAGGCCCCTACATCCCCCTTCATAGTATCACGGGTTAAATGAGTCACATTCAACAGCCATTCGTGCTTTAGGCTGCCAAAAAAATCGCTCGACAACTGCATTGTCAACGCAAGCACCGACACTGCTCATAGAAGCGGTGATTTTATGCTTCTTCAACAGTTTTCGATATTTTTTACTGGTATACTGCGAACCACGATCACTGTGAAATAAAAATAACAAGTGTTCTGTCGGCTGCCGCAAGTGAATCGCCATATCCATTGCACGACAAACTAGATTTTCGCTCATTCTCTTATTCATCGCCCAGCCGATAACTTTTCGAGAGTATAAATCGATAACGACCGCAAGATACAACCAGCCTTCAGCCGTTCTAAGGTAGGTAATGTCACCTGCCCATGAGTGATTTGCAATGACTGGATTAAACTGCTGATTCAATACGTTATCTGCAACAGCGTGATGGTGCTTACGCTTAGTTGTCACTCTATAAGCTTTACGTTGCAGCACCTTTAAACCGAGTTTTTGCATTAGGCTTCTCACCCGATAACGGCCTACTCAAGG
>NZ_MDTU01000004.1:39939-43306 GCF_001720395.1 Piscirickettsia litoralis | reverse complement strand
TAAAAAATATGCTTTCTGATAATTTCAAATCTACTTTTTATGATTCAATAGAGGAATATCCTGTTAGTTTTTATCCATATAAAAGCAATGATGGAATTTATAGATTTAACTCTCATGACCTCAATTTCACGAAAATACACAAAAAAATGTAAGTTACATAAGTATCAAGATTTAAATTTAGGACTATTGGACTTATCAAGACCTTCAAAATATTTTGAAAGTCTTCCAGATTATAATAACTCAGAATTTATTTACTCTAATAAAGAAAGTAGCGACGACTCAAATATAGAATTAGACTTTTCAAAAATGAATGATATTAAATCAAAAAGAGATTTATCCCTTGATTGTAATAAAATTCTTGAAAAAAACTCAACAATTGAAAGTAGAATATACCCATATTATAAAAAATTACTAGATAGTGACGATAGTTTTGATGCTTGTGTTCCTAGTAGAAAAATCTTATTTGACAAAAAGTCAACGCCAAGCACGATCTAAGCAGGGGTGCTGTTGCACAAGTACTGTGAATTACAACAGCTCTTAAAAACTGAAAAAACAAATAAATTTTATATGGTTGACAAGCCTTTGACTAAGCTACTATCGACCATACTTTAGCGCTTAGGAATTACAATACTCTGAAAATCAGTCATATCATGAAATTGAAATAATTCGACTTATTGATTAACAAGGAGTTAATCATACAGGCAACGGTAAATTATACAACGGCCCTCCTAAAGTCGTGAGCTGTACTCAGCGAGCCTATCCTTGTTGTTTCCATGCTTTAATTTATGAGTTATGAATACCATGTTCACTGACTAGCTGTGATTGAGTTACTTTCTCTTTAATCGCTTCTAAAGCAATTTCAGCTTTAATTTTACTTGGATAGTTTTTACGCGTCTTAGTCATGCTATATCTCCTAAATTTAAGCAGAGATTATAGCTCTTAAATTTTTCTAAATTTCTTCCAGTTTTGCGCGCCTATATCACAAACAAAGTGATAGATAATTCTAAATACATGATGACTATTTCTATCTAAATCCATGCAACAAACACCGTTATAATGGGTCAAGACCCATTATACGCTATTCATCACGGGGGCAAGCCCCCGTGATTTTCGCTATGCGGTTAAAAAAATGAGAAATGAAAAGCACAGAAATTCCATTTTAGCATTGACATAAAAATGGGGGCTTTACAGGTAATGTCCATTTTATTTGGTATTATGAAATTAATGTGACGGTGCCCTTGTATCGTCTGATGATCGTTAGCCCAAATACACTAAAAACCGATGTAGTAATAAGAACCCAAGCAGGGCTGGATAAACGACCAGATAGATGAATAAGTAATGAGGCGATAAGAGGAGAAAGGCCACCAAAAACTGCAAAGCCTATATTAAAACAAAATGAGACTCCAGAATACCTGACATTTGTTGGAAATAGCTCAATAAGTAAGCATGGGTAACACCCTGTTATAAGTCCAGAAATAATACCCCACAAGATAAACCAGGCAGCCAGATTATCTCTATGTTCAACAATCGTTTTAAAAAAACTTAAACTAAACAAAATAAATATTAACGCACCAGTAAAAATAAGTTTCTTTCTTCCAGTGTAATCTGAAATTGCGCCAATGATAAATACAGATAGAGAAAAACTTATTAAACCGATAAAAGTAAGCGTTTCTGAGTGCTGAACAGAATAATTGTTAATGGTGTCTAAATAGCTAACCATATAAAGATATAAAACACTTACTATTGTGGCTCCCAAACTTGTGATTAGAATTCCTGCAATCACAGAAGGAAAATGGTTACGTAATAATTGATAAATAGGTACCTTATGGATACTTTCCTTTGCATGAGAAAAGTCAGGGGTCTCTTCTAGTCTACTTCTTAATAAGTAACTAATTATTGCTAATAACCCGCCAATAACAAAGGCAATTCGCCAGCCATAGTTAGCAGTTTCGGTAGGCGTTAAGCCAATTTTCACTATAGAATGAGCTACACTAGCAAAAACAATACCTACATTATTAAAAAGAAAAATTGCTCCACAAGCAAGCCCAGCTCTTTGTTTTATGTGCTCACTTACGAAGGTGATTGCTCCAGGTATTTCACCACCAATAGCAAATCCTTGGGTAATTCTTAAAAAAATGAAAGCTAAAGGTGCTAGCATACCTATTGATTGATAAGATGGAACGAAACTCATCAATAAGGTGCTTATCGCCATCAAGAATATTGATGTTGTGAAATTTTTCTTTCGGCCAATTCTATCTCCAAAGTGACTAAAGACAATTCCACCAATAGGCCTAATTAGATACCCCACCGCAAATAAGGCGAAGGCTGAAATAAGCTCAACTGAATGATTTTTATGAGGAAAAAATGTTTCCCCAATACTTTTAGCAAAAACAGCAAAAATGACGAAGTCATAAAGCTCTAAAGCACTACCAAAACTAGATAGAGTAATTATTTTAAAAGAATTTCTAGTTAAATAAATCATAACAATTAAACAACAGAATATATTTTTTAACCATCGATTCCATGCTGTGAAAACGACGACCATAAACCCTTAGTTGTCCTATTTCTCCTGATGCCATTCATTGTTCCGGTCAAGTCATATTGGACACTTTTAATTGAGATTTTTTCAAAATTAATAGGCGATAGGTTGCCATTGGCTGCATGCAGCCGATCATGATTGTAATATCGAATATAGGCCTCAACATCCTCCTTCATAGTATCACGGGTTAAGTGAGTCACATTCAACAGCCATTCGTGCTTTAGGCTGCCAAAAAAACGCTCGACAACCGCATTGTCAACGCAAGCACCGACACTGCTCATAGAAGCGGTGATTTTATGCTTCTTCAACAGTTTTCGATATTTTTTACTGGTATACTGCGAACCACGATCACTGTGAAATAACAAGTGTTCTGCCGGCTGCCGCAAGTGAATCGCTATATCCATTGCACGACAAACTAGATTTTCGCTCATTCTCTTATTCATCGCCCAGCCGATCACTTTTCGAGAGTATAAATCGATAACGACCGCAAGATATAACCAGCCTTCAGCCGTTCTAAGGTAGGTAATGTCACCTGCCCATGAGTGATTTGCAATGACTGGATTAAACTGCTGATTCAATACGTTATCTGCAACAGCGTGATGGTGCTTACGCTTAGTTGTCACTCTATAAGCTTTACGTTGCAGCACCTTTAAACCGAGTTTTTGCATTAGGCTTCTCGCCCAATAACGGCCTACTTGAAAGCCTTCTTCTTGAAGTTTATATGCCATCATTCGTGACCCTAAGCTGCCGCGACTTTCTTTAAAAAGCTCCTTACAGCGCCGATAAAGCTGAAACCCTTCAATTAAAATCACTTTAGCAGGCCGCTTG
>NZ_MDTU01000004.1:29027-34366 GCF_001720395.1 Piscirickettsia litoralis | reverse complement strand
GGTTGTATACTTCACAGAATTCAGCAATCGTTGCATCCGGTTTCTTTGCAATTAGCTTAGCAACATCATTTAGGTTATTCCCAGATAAAACTGCATGGCGACCATGGTGGTATTTTTTGAGGCGATAAATCTCCGTGAGCATTATAGGCCCTCCAATATCGATTAAAAGTGGCGATACTAATACCAAATTGCTCTGCGATTTCTGCTTGGTGGTATTTTCCCTTTTTATAAGCTTCTACTGCTTTCATTCGAAGGTCTGTTGAGTAAGCTGCTGGCATAATAAACGCTCCTCTGTTTATTACGATTATCTTACAAACCAAAGTGTTAGGGAAGTGCTATAACATCCAGCGTAACCTATTGACTAGCTAAGTTATATCGAACTCACGTTAATTCGTTTACGTTTGGCCACTGTAATTTACTCTTATTTTCAAATCAAGTAACCAACATACCTCAACCAAGTTTTTTTGCAACAATCCCGTCGCCCGCGTAGCGGGCCTATGCTTGTAACAGTGAGCCGACTAAATCACCATAGTTGCTCACTTTTTGAGCTAAACAACAAAGCCCTACACCTACGTCCGCTATCTTATGATATGCATGGCTGCTGTATTTAAGTCTACAGTTGCCTTATCGCTTTTCTGTAAACAATTATTGATTATGTGTAGTCCTCGCCGTGTTTCTTGTGCATTATTTGATATTTTATTGGTTATATTATCAATACGATTATTGGTATTATTAATATCTATTTGCAGAGAACTTGTTTTTGTTATGACCAGCTCAGTTAGATCGGCAATGGTTTGACTTTTACGTATGTTGGTTTCTGATTCATCGGCACAAACAGTCCACTTGGAAGGAAGAAAACTTGAAACTATACCAGAAATTTCATTTTTAGTACCGATTTCCAGGCTGCCAATACTTGAAGCTATGGACACATCTCCTAAATAGTAACCTGAACCGATTTCTGTATGGCTGATGGTCCCAACTTCATGCTTTAGGAAAGCCAGTCCTCCACTATTTACAAGACTTGTTCCTGAAAAATCAGTAGGAAAATTAAGTACCGCACTGGTATTCGAATTATTTATACCGCCGACAGCAGTATTAGTATTTCTGACTCCAGTAACATGTTGAGTGCTTGAATGAGTTAAAGAGTTAAGTAATGTAGTAATACTACCGCTGTGCTTTTCTTCTTTATAATGACTACTATTTGAAGTCATACTGTAGTTACACTTGTTTGTTTCTGAGTTTTTTGTCGAAATATTCCAGTTAAACCCAGGATGTTTGATTTGTAAGCTCGGCTCGTTTTCTTTGTCACTAAATTTTATTTCGCTACCACTTTTTGAGCGAATTATGTGGTCGTAGGCATTGCTATCTTTAACGACGTTGACCCTATTTGAATTATAGAGACTTCCGATGATAATAGGGCTTTCTGGATAGCCCTCAATGAAGCTTATGAGTACCTCGCTATTAGGTTTTAGTGGTAGGTGCATACCATAATTTTCTCCAGAAAAAGGTTCCAATTTTCTAGCTTTAAAATAAACACTTCTTGAACCATAATTAGCCATTTTGACATAATAGCGACCTTGATCATCTAGCTCAGCATAGTCAAGGTTACAGTTTTGCTGTTCTTTGATGTAGGCATGCATTGATCCGGATATCCTTGAATAGGATGAAAGTTCAGCGCGAAATTGCTGTTTTGTGCTAAGCCATGTATATTGGCAATCTATATACGCAGTTGACGTATTAATCTCATTATTTGTTTCTTTGTAATAGTTAATTGTTATTTGTGATTTTTTAATAAATAACTGCTTGTTTTATCTGTATCAATTTCGTATATTTCTCCAGGATGAAGGCCTATAAACATTCCTGTTGAAGTATAATAGAAATTTTTGGAATATTCAGCTTCAGCAACAACAGCACTGATCATATCTAGTTCTTTTTGTGAGGATACTGCTCCGACATAAAATTCATGTCTGCCCAAGCCGGTGGCATAAACGGTAGCTAGAGAGCTAAAATTTATTTCTTGCCGAGAAGGGTCATGTGCTGTAACATAAATTTCTCTAGGCATTTGATTAATGTTTTGTTTGAAGTCCATTAAATTTTCTGAGAAGACGTCGGACATGTTGCATATTGTGATCTTTTTCTTTCCTCTTCGTTGTGTCAGCAAGCTATCTGAAAAGATAATGCCATTATTGTCATCTTGATAATCAATATAAAAATAAATTCCATTTCTATTTATGTGACGAGAAAGGAAATCGTAACTAGACTCTTGAAACTGATGAAATAAGGACTGATTCGAATAACTATTTTTAAAATTCAAAGCTCCTTGAAGATGGGTTTCTGAAATTAATTTTGTTATAAGGCCTTCAATGGAAAGGTTAGTATATATTTCACTTTTTTATAGTAAATTTTAGCAAGCAAATTTTATGCTCAATAGTTATTTCATATATGTAAATAATTTTTTTAAGGAATATAGATGCACTTTCGAAAGAGATTTGCGTTATAACACCCTTTAAATGGTCTTTATTTTCAATTTTGTTTTGTAATTATTTCAGCAGTTTTTCCAAATAAGATAGAACTATCGAATTTAGTACTTGAGAAGCACCTAATTCGAGCACAGCACACTTTAGAAATTTCTTCATACTTAACAAAACGCATAATGATTAATTCAGTGTCAACGTCATCAATATTGAGAATACTTGATATTGCTATAGTGCTGTTAATCTTTGTCTCCGATTATCATTAATAAATTTATATGTTTGTAGTAAGAGGTTAGCTTTATATACCTTTATGCTTTAACTAGAAATAGTATTTTTTACTTTGACATGGCTTTATTCTGAGGCACTTGCGACAGTTTCTAGATAGCATTACAGTCAACCCGCCTATTCTAGATTAATAGATAACATTTCCCTGATTGCCTGCTATATTTCCTATTAAACACTGACTAGTATAGATAACATGGTGGCGCCACAAAAGTGTTGCTGGGGAAAGTTGCCACTTTTGGAGAAAGTGGCGTAAACACAGAATCTATTTGAGTCAATACATCGAGTTGAAAAAACCTCAGCAACACTTTTGGAGTACCACCAGCAAATTAACGTGACGGTACTAGCATAATCGTCCAATATTGTGAACTTCCATGGCTGCCTTAATTAGCCGTCACAGAACAGGTTTCGCCACCATCATAAGGATCTCCGGCCCGAGTCACGGTTAACGTTTTACTATAATCAATCTTCTCCGGCAATTCGAATTTACATTGTTGTGATGATCCGCCACTCGGCACTAGAAAATCAAAGGACAAATATGATTCATCACTGGTTGCAGGAAAATAAACTGAGTATGATGTACTAGCATGTAAGTTATTAATCCCTGCTGTTTTGCTATCAGCATCATCCTTCACTGTTAATGAGTTGTTATAATAACTGTAAGAAGGGACGTCGATCTTAAGCTCCTCTGATTCATTCGTTGGTTCACTCGGCGTCCAAGTGCCCGTATCAGTCGCATAAATTCCACTCACTTCGCCATTGCTACTCATGACCGTTTGCTGCGTAAAACCATGGCCTAACATCGAGTCATGAATGTATGACCATGGGTACATACCATCACATAAAGGATAACCTTCTGAACTATTAAAACTTACAGCGCACCTGAACTCAGGCTGATTATCCCCATTAACAAAGTTCGGCCCATGATCATCCAAATCATATTCGATAGGAATAGACGATTGGGCGGTAATAGTACCTTCGAATAATGAATTATTTACTGGTGTAATGTTCGATAAAGCTCGACCATAAGCAGCAAAACCCAAAGAAATTTGTTGTGGATTAATCTTTGAGAGTGCTGTCATTTCTTTTTGGATACTAAAGTCACTTGAGTCTGCGTTATTGTAGATGCGGCTTAATAGGCCTGTTTGATTTGTGCTGCCATAGTCAAATGCACCATGAAAGTCATATGCCATGATATCGAAATGCAGATTGGTAATTGATGATAATTCCTCTAGTTCTGGTTCGATTTTACTCAGAAAGTTATCATCACCCATCAAATCAACTGAGATATAGCTATCCGGGTAAGCCTTGTTAAATTTTTCAATCAGCGTAACCAAACCACTAAATTTTGCTGCCAAATCATCTTTATTAGAGCTTTCGTAATCAAAACTAATACCATCAAACGTATTTTTGCCTGCAGCTTTCAAAGCTGCATTAAGTTTACCGTAAGAATCTATGAATTTAGTATAATTAGCAATAGCTCGATCAACATCTTTTTCATGATTCCAACCACCAAGGGCAATAATTGTTTTCAGCTGCGGATGAGTATTTTTGAGAGCCAAAAAATTATCGATTGAACCGTAAGAAGTGGTAGTAGATGTTGGTGTTCCTTGACAAAAGTTGTCCGTATCACTGCACCATGATGAGTCACTGAGCTGTAAATCTGCCCATGGATCATATGCCTGCAATGAACCATCGCTGTTTGTTTCTACAAATGAGTAAGCAATAACTGCTTGTGCCCCGTTAGCTTCGGCTGCTGCGATCTGATCGTTTATTTTTTGACCATCTAAAGGGTCACGATATTTTTCTGTTCCTCCAGTGCCCCATACCGGTAACCCATCACTGGTATAATTGCGCTCTGTTGACCAATCTGGCCAAAACAACTCAATGAATTTAGGGTGGTTAGTAACCTGAGAGTGAGCAACTTGATAAAGCAAAGAGTCTTTATCTGTTGCGGGTAAGTCACCGGTTGTTTCCCACATAGTCAAACCACCAATATTATTAGCGCTTGAATAACTTAACAATGAATTTACATACTCAGGAGAGTCGTAAGAAATAAAGGTATTATTGTAACTTGGTACTGTAGCATAACTGCTCATTGAACCAACAAGTAAGGCTGGCCCAAACAACAAATTTTTAATCATAGTAACCCCCCTAATTTTAAGCAGTATATTAAAAGTAGCAGCAATAAAAAACATAAGTAATATAAATTTACAGCGAAAATATAATGTAGATTTCAGTTCGAAGTTTTAGAAAGCCGTTTAATTGCTGTTAATTTAAGCAGCTCTATAGCATAGCCAGCCAGTGAAGCAAACAAGTGAGTAATAGTCACAAGTTTCGCACTTTAGCTCTAATGCTTTAAAATAGTGACTCAAGGAAATTAAGACAAGGTGTACTAAGGATGTCTAGGCACAAGTGCACAAACGCAATTTATAAAGCATTTTTACAGGCAACAAGTGTTCGCTATTCTGGCCTAGCCCTATCCGAAGTTTCTCCGGAGCCCCTCTCTCATGACAGCGTGAGTCGTTGGCTCCAATCTCAGCACTTTCGGCCAAGAGAAGTTTGGCACATTGCAAAGACTTC
>NZ_MDTU01000004.1:18615-23999 GCF_001720395.1 Piscirickettsia litoralis | reverse complement strand
CAGGCAAACCGCTACTTCTGAACCATAGGATTGTTATCTAATGGGGGATAACTATATGCCGTAGTTATCATGCTTCTAGCACCTTTGTTGTCTATAGCGTTATCTATTAACCTAGAATAGGCGCGTTGACTGTAATGCCACCTAAAAACTGTCGCAACGACTTCTAAAGTGCCCAGAATAAAACCATGTCAAGCGAAGTTCTGAGTGGCACAGTTTAGCCACCTAAGCACCACGGACTCCGGTCCCTGGGTATCTATTTTGTCGTAGCTATACATCGATAAAAGCCTATAACTTATTCAATAGTGTATATCAGTATGGTTTCACCATCGATTGTTTTTGTTCGATTAATATCTCTTTGATTTCTTCAGGAATTTTTAAATCAATGTAACCACCCCTAGCAGTCTTACCTTTCTGTCTTTCTAAAAATCCCTTACTGACTAATCGCGCAATCGATGTTTTTGTTGTCCCATAACTTGCGCCAATATACTTAGACAATACAGCTGTTTCGATGGGGCCACTTGAATTGTTTCCTTGCACAAGACTAACCTCAAGTAGAAAAGACATAATCTTTTGCTGTACACCTGACAGTTTAGCCACTTGATTTTGTAGTGAAAAACATGAAATATCTTCAATAAAATTGCTTGGGAAATCAGGCAGCTCTTTATGAACCCTAGCAACTTCTTCAGCCTTTTTGGTTTTCGCTTTGATTACATCGGGCTTTTGTTTAACTTTTTCCTGAACAGCAATTTTAGTCTTTACAAGAGTGTTTTTCTTTACCTTAGGCTGCCTGATTTCTTGAGTAGATATTGCTTTTGATTTTTTTTTAGCTTGGGTAGGGACAGGGGATAATACTTCTTCATTATCTAAAGCTGTCTCATCATCAGACCCTGTTAAATCCCATGACCTATAACTCTTTTTAACAAATTTATTACTATCTCCTTTTTTTAATAATATCTGATAACTTTTGGCATCTTAACTAAACCTTACCTGTCATGCAGCAACTCGCGTTCTTTTTTTAGATTTTACTTTTGTCTGTACTTTCTTTACTTTAGTAGGTGAAAGCTCAAGAACCTCTTGAGTTAATCGATCAAAATCACTACGCGCTATTGATTTTTTCAAGTGGCTAAACAAGTTTTTATTATCATCAGTAAGGTTCGGAATCTCTTGTGAGAATTGCACCGTCGTTTCTAACAAATTACCTTGTAAACCGGGGTCAGAGATAAGAGACATAATAGCCTTATCAGACAATATCGTTTTTGCACTAAATTTATTTAAAAACACTCGATAATCAATTTTCTTTTTAAACCTTTTATTCAGTACGTCAATCTCTTTTTTAAGGATTTTAAGTCCTTTAGCACTAAATTTATCTGGATTCAAAGGAGCAAGAACGATATCAGCATACAAGCTTGCTGCTGTAACTGCTTGGCCCATGGTAGGAGGGCAATCAATGAAAACATAGTCATAGTTGTCTATAATCGGTGCTAATAAGTCCCCATAAAGGCTGTGCAAGGGGAGCATTTCATTCACAATAACATTGTCCAGTATAACGTTTTCAATTCTACTAGGTATCAAGTCTATACTATTGGTAAGGGAAACAACACTATCTTGAATATTTGCATCGTCTTTTATAACATCTATCAAAACAGGGTAATTTTCAGCATCAACACCATTTGCATCCGTTAAATTCCCTTGAGGATCCGTATCTATTTTTAAAATCTTAGCTCCGTAGGTGTTTGCACAACTTGCTACATTTTCAATTGCTGTTGTTTTACCTGTACCACCCTTTACAATTTGAGCCGCAATTACTTTTTGATTAAACTTCAAACCAAATAATTGTTTTGCAATATCATGGTTAATATAAGTCTTATTACCAATTTTAGGGCAAACGATGTTTTTAGCTTTTAACTGCTTATGGACTGCTTGAACAGTCAAACCCAAAAACTCCGCAGCATTTGAAACAGACATCTTTGGCTCTTGTACTCTATAATCAGTTGCGTATTCAGCCGATTTCATCATTTTACCCTATTTTCTATCAATTTGAAGATTTATAACTAATTTAGTCAATTTCTTAAACTTTGTCAAAGCATTAATTTGAAAAATCAATGGATTTTCAACTTTTTTCATTTTTTTCTTCCAATTTAGTCACCCTGAACATGGCGCAACAACACAAAATTGTTGTCTATTACGTTACCTAATTAATCTTCATGTACATCAGCAAGCGAAGCTTACCTTCGAAGAAATTTTACCCATATCGTTATCTAATATGTTATCTATAACGTTATCTATAAGTGTGCTCAAACAAGTTCAAATGATAATAATATTGACTAGCAGTTATAGCACTAAAAATGCTGATGTGACCATAATTGTACTCTAACATGTTATCTAAACAGATAGATACAGAAGCAACTCAAAACAGCATACATGCAACTCATCGCTACCTGTAGCTATTATCTAATTTGTTGCCTATGTGTAAACGGTAAAGAGACCTTATAACTAAATATTGTCATCCAATTTATTATCTAATAGGAGAAATTTTATGGAGAAGTTAACTACAAATGTTATCTATAGCGTTTTATATTAAACTATATTTTTTCATCTAGAACATTATTTGTTATCTAATACGTCATCTAATTGATGGTTGTACAAGCGGCTATTTAACAAGATTCAATAATCTTGTTATCTAAAGTAGATTCATTATAGCTACTCTGTAGATAGCTATTCTTATCTATCTCACCAAACCTAGCAAATATAAATCTATAAATATAATTGATGTAATGCCAATCAGTCTTGTTACCAAATAGGTTATCTATTCATAAAAATTTTAAGAGCGAGCAGCACTAATAATAATATGAGATGCTATCTAAATTTGTTACTTAATTTGTTTTCTAATATGTTATCTGATTAGGTAGGAATCTTTAGTTACACCTTATAATATTCAATTAATCATGCTCCATAATCTGTTATCCATATGGACATTTAACTTGTTATCTAATTAAGTTGATTATTCTGCATACTTTAACATGGAATTTTCCATACTGTTATCTATTTTGTTATCCAATTTTCGGTTGTTTTATTTTGAAATAGGTATAGAATCTAAATACTTATAGTAATAGATAGACTCAGATAACGAGCTATAATCTGCTAGCCAAAGAATCTAATCACTCTAGCAGGCAATGAGTCAACTGTATCGTTACGTGTAGTTGAAATAAAAATTACACCCTTGCAACCATGAAAGAAACGATTGCAAGCTGTTTGTTAAAGAAGCACCCTCAGTGGAGTAAGCGGCGTAAAGATTAAAAACAGAGAGAACAACCAGCACCTTTCTTAAAAGAGTAACATCACAAATAAAGGCGCTGTCATCGACCTAAAGGCATTAAGCCTCACACAGTTAAGTGCTTCATTGAAATGAGAATGCACAAGTGTTTTTTGCAAGTTATTTTGCAAACAAGAGGTTGTTTTCTCTAATTTATTGTAAACTTGGAGAAACACAATGAAGTTAACAGCCAAAACGAAACAAAACTGCACTCAACCGGTCAACATTCCTGAAGAGCGACTACTTGTAATTCAGCCCTTCCATCTTGAATTATGCAATCATAATGTTTGTGCTGCCATGATACTCTCTTTATGTATTGACAGACATAATCGTTTTGGTTGGTCTGAACACCATGTGACTCAAAAAGACCTACGCCATAACATTTTTAATATGTATGGAGAAAAGAGCGGTCGTTTGGCATTCAACCTATTACTTGAGAATAAACTGATTTTGCCAATTCAAAAAAAATACCCTGGTCGTCAACAACCCTTTACAATTAACGCTGCATTAATCAATAAAAGATTATCAGACTATCAATCACAATATCCGCTAAATGATACACATCGTAGAGTAAGCCCAAACATAGAGCATCAAGAAATTACCGACAAAAAGTCGTGTCTAACCAGCAAAACTGCCGTTACCAAACAGTCTTTTAGCCACTCCCTATATAAAGAAATAGACAAAGAGAATAAAAAAGAAGTATTAAGTAATAATACTCATGCTCCAATTCACAACAAAAAATTTGAGTCAACAGAAAGTATGGAGAGCAATCTTGAATTGATCCCTACTCAAGATCAACAAAAATTTTTCTGCAGTGAAAATTAAAAATAAGGTCGAAAAACTAGCCCAATGGAAAGAAACCTCGCTTTCTTTATTCAATGAAATAATTGCTAACCTTTATCCAAAAGATGATGATATGCAGTCTGCCAAAGCTTATTGGCAACGTTATAAGCTATATCGCTATGCAGATGTAATTCTAAAGGCCATAGTGAAAAAAATGCCGATATGGGAACGAACAAAGAGTCAGTATCTACCAAAAGCAGTAAACTTTCTTAAAAGCCAGGATTGGCGCATTTATGTTCCTAGGCAGCAACGTTTGGTAGATACCTCCCAAATATCAACTAAAACAGCTAAAGTAACTAACCCTTTATCTCAGTCATATTACCACGAGCAACAAGAAATATATGGACTGTCATCCAACACTTCTTCTGAGTATGAAGAGGATCAAATTGCTGATGTTAGCAATTCTATTTTTTCTGCTCAATCATCATCTAGCCATAGTTCTTCAAATTCAGAAACATCATATGAGAATATCAATTCTGAAACCACGATTATTAGTAACCAGGTTATGGGTACACAACCACCATCTACTGAAATAAAAGGTGAACAAGGGAAACATCACCAAAATTTCTGTGCAAAAGATGATATCTCTCCTGAAACGATAAAGAGTGAGAAAAATCGGCTTGAAAACTCTACTACTTTAGAGCCTTACACACCAAATGGTTTAACACATATTTTAAAAAGAGAGTTGTCTGTTTTGTGTTAAACGAAAAGCTTAATCAACGATATCAACAGAATTTATGGATGTTACTGGTTAATTTTTAATTTGTTGTTCATAATTTTGTTAGATTAGCATATGGAGAGACAGATGGAAGTTTTTCTTGATCTAGATGATTTATCAATTCCAAGGACAGGATTTGAACTTAAAATTGATGGTATAGGCGATATTAAGATTAGGTCTACTGGTCTTACTTTTGAAAAAAGAAGGGACTAGGAAATGGCATAAAATAACATGGGAAAATTTAGAGGAGCTTATTAGTGGTTGTAAGACTGTAAAGCAAAAAAGCTAAAAGGCAGATTCCAGCTTAAAAAAATAGTGTTTCAAAAAGAACCACAAGTAGAAATAAAGAAAAAACAATTTAAAAAATATACTACTAAAGCTGATTTCGTGAGACAAGGACTAATTCGTAAGCTTTCTAAGGGAGCAAAGCCTGCAGTATGGAGTTTTTAGCGCTTAGGAATTACAATACTCTGAAAATCAGTCATATCATGAAATTGAAATAACTCGAGA
>NZ_MDTU01000004.1:10960-14542 GCF_001720395.1 Piscirickettsia litoralis | reverse complement strand
CCTTGAACCCGTGATACTATGAAGGGGGATGTAGAGGCCTATATTCGATATTACAATCATGATCGGCTGCATACAGCCAATGGCAACCTATCGCCTATTAATTTTGAAAAGTCTCAATTAAAAGTGTCCAATATGACTTGACCGGAACAGTCAACGGAACCTAACAATCTAAGACAAAACAAGAAATGGCTAAAAAGAGGTTCTTTATTAGCCATTATAAATATCTTATGATGCTAACGAGTAAGAGCAGCTTTTGAGTTGCCTATAAATACCTGACAAAAATTTAATCCTTTCATTTAATGATTTTTTTGCTACATGTTCTATTTCAAACCATTTCTGATCATCATTTCCTGCTAAATTAGTGAGCATCTGCATCGCTTTTGGAAAGTGCTCATTTCCATCTAATTCAATATGCCTTTTCAGGTAAAATGATAGTTCTTGTAACCCTTCATGGGCTTTTATAGATTGCTCATTTGAAGAAGCCACATGATTCAAAATAGATGAAAACATTCCAGATGTAATACCCTCTCTACTGAACGTAAAGACCGCAGCCAATTCATGAGCACTTAATTTAAAAAAACTAAAAGTACTATTGACAAATAGTCTAGCACTAATAGGCACAGAAGGTTTTTGCATTGCTTGCTCTAAACAATAACCTGATTTCAATAAAAAATCATTTGTTCAATTTTATTTGTTTCTGCTTTTAAAAGCCTCATCGACTTTAAGTAAGTTTCAAAATGAGATAAGTATCCTCCTGAAAAGCTTACATCACCTTCCTCTTCTGCAATAATACTATTAATCAAATTTGCACTTAATGCGTCAATAGGCGGGGTCCAAATATAATTTGTACAAACAAATTTTTTTCTGTAGCGCCTTTAAAAGACACATAAAGTCCCAAACAGCAAAAACATGATTCTCCATAAATATGCGTAACTTATCAATAGACTTAATTTCATCATACACTGGATGGTTGTTAATTTCGGAGACCAGAGGGGAAAGCTTATCATTCAATTGTAATACACGGGATTTCATAGCTACAATAACCTAAATCAATTATTCAATGTTACTCTTAATAACTCATCAAGATCACTCATCATGGCTACATAGCTATTTGTAAGGTCATCATACTGTTTGTTTACTAATTTTTGTTTTAAACTACCAACACTCGCTTTTAAGGCAGGAACACTACAGTATAAAAGTCCACCATATAACTTATGCACCTCAAAATAGAGGTTCTCGAAGTCATTATTATCATATGCTTGACTTAAAACTTTCCTTGTTTTTGGTAACGAATCCATCAGTATACCTAATATTTCACTATTTTCTCCTTCTTCAAGGACCCGGATACTCTTATCAGGGCATTTATTAATCAAGCTATCTTTAGTGCCATAAAGCCTTAGCGAACGCACTGCCATATCTGAGCTCATAGGCTTTAACAATACATCTTTAATATTTTTATTACACTTTTTTTTGAACACTTGCATCAGCTGTCAAAATAACTATAGGTGTGTAGTCACATTTAATAGCAGACTCCCATGCACCAATCACTTGAATAGCATCAAATCCTGTCATATCCGGCAAACCAACATCCATGAAAATCAAGTCGTAATTATTTTTTTGAGCCTTGAAAATAGCATCTTTACCATCTACAGCTAGATCAACTTTACAGTGTAGCTTTTCAAGCTCATGTTTTGCTGCTAACTGAGCAATCAAATTATCCTCCACAAGAAGAACGGTAGAACCTTCAAAAGAAAGAGTTGTTTCTTTTGAAGGCTTATTTTTTAACACAGAATCATACAAAAGACTTTCTGAGTCGATATGCTGTATCTCTGGGCATAGTGATACATGCTCTTTTTCAAATAAAAAGTCAGCAGGCCCATTGCTTTTATTTTTATCTAATGTTTCAAAAGGAATTAAACATATAAATGATGAACCTTTAAGAATTTCACTTTCTAAATTAATGCTTCCTCTCATATCTTTAATAAATCTCTCAACAATAGATAAACCCAGCCCTGAACCAGGATATGCTCCGGAAGAGGAGGATGTTAAGCGGTTAAATTGGGTGAAGATAGACGCATGATCTTTTTTATCTATGCCTATTCCCGTATCTGCGACAACAAGCCGGATAGTTAAACTATTTTCTTCAAACTTAGCTACATCAACTGTAATGTGGATAGCGCCTTGATTTGTAAATTTAATTGCATTACTAATTAAATTTAACAGTACCCGTTGCACTCTGTGCTGGTCACCAATTAAACATCTAGGGATACGCGGATCAAAACATATATTCAATGACACAGGCTTTTGATATATTGTGGGCTTAAATAAAGACACAACTTCATCAATTATATCTCTGATTCTAATTTCACTAAACTTTAATGGTAAATGACCAGACTCAATTTGATTTATCTCAATTATTTCATTGAGTATGTTTAAGAGTATATTTCCAGACTCTATTAAATACCTTGATGCTTTTACTATTTTCTCATCTAGTGAATTTTCAGAGATAATTTTGGCCATCCCCAACATACCAGTAAGAGGAGTACGCAAATCATGGCTCATATTAGAAATGAAATTCATTCTTGATGCATTTGCTATTTGAGCTTCTTTTCTTGCTTTCACAGCCTCCTTTTCTTTCCGCTTAAGCTCAGTTATATCAGTAAAGCAACCGATAACACCTAATATTTCACCATCTTGCCCTTTTATAGGTAACTTACTAAGTTGGGTATGTATTTTATTACCATTAGGCAGTGAAAGAACCTCTTCTTGATTATAGATGGGATGCCCAGCAAGAACATCTTTGTCTCCGGACTGAAAGAAATCAGCTGTATGCCCACATTCTAACCAATCAATATCATAATCAGTTTTTCCTACTATATCTATTGAAGACTCAAGGCCAATAAAATGAGCATAATTATCGTTGCATCCCATATATACCGAATCCACATCCTTCCAAAAAACAAACTGTGGAAGACATTTAGTGATGTTTTTTAATAAGACATCTGTCAAGTAGGCATGTTTTTGCAGTGATTGATTGGCTATGGTTAGCTTTATAATGTTATCCTTAGCTTCTTTCCTTTTTTTAGCTCTTAATAGCATCTCCTTTGCCTCATAATTCAAGTGTTACCTTTAGCTCAGTTGCCCAGCATATCATGTAAGTCATAAACACAGTTAGACTTTGAACACTAGCATATAAACAAAAAAATTAACACCAAAAAGTTAGTATTTTTAGTTAGGTTGTGTTGACATTTTCATGTAAACCATGAAGATAGGGGCACTGTTGCAAAAAATTATAATAAGCGTCAGAAAGTCTATTTGTTTGTATTGTCTTTGTAAAATTAAGCTGCCAATCCAAATAATTTATTAATTAGCTGATTTTGAGAAAAGATATCCTGTTTTTTAATATAACGCAATTGGCCTTTTTGAACCATACGCATTGACTCCATCACATCAACTGTTGGCCGTGCTGTTGAGAGCGATTGATACCATTGGCGGAAGCGGGATTTACGCTTTACCGCTTTATGATCATTTTCAATGCGGTTGTTTAAGTATTTCACCCGCCTGAGTTTACATCGTTTAAGA
>NZ_MDTU01000004.1:0-9430 GCF_001720395.1 Piscirickettsia litoralis | reverse complement strand
CCTTGGAAAAGACACCTTTCTCTTTGGCTTTTTGATGAGCCGGTGGAAATGAAGCGTGCTTGTCGACATTTATAACGCGTGGTGACTTCACATAAGGTTGGGCTATTGCTTTTTTGAAAAAGCGCATGGCGGCCTTGGCATTTTGTTGTCGACTGAGCATCCAATCCAAAGTATTACCATATTTATCAATCACTCGATAAAGGTAATACCAGCGCCCTTTGGTTTTTACCAACGTTTCATCCAACCGCCAAGAGGCACACGTCTGGCGGAAGTGAGGCCTAAGTCGTTTGGCGATTTCAGAGCCATACTCGTGCACCCAACGACAAACTGTTGAGCGTTCAACTTCAAGGCCACGCTCAGCGGCCATAACCTAATTTTTTTGCAACAGCCCATTTAGCTGAACAATCAAATAGACATGTAGCCAAAGCCCTTATTCTCCTGGAAGTAAAGCATGTTTATCAACATCCACAATTGGCGCACAAAGAATTTCCAACATAAATTTATATATCGAACTTCTTTGTTGTTCTATACCTTGTAGAGGTAAGGGGGAGTTGTGGATAGTAGAGCAATACACCGCCTAAATCAAGATTTACAGTTCATTGTGAAGCTGAGGTTGAAAGCGAAAAAAGCAAGGAATTGTTGGAGGTTGGTGAAGTGGCTACAGTAGCACACCATTGTAGTTCTCTGCTTGCGCTCGATTAAAAGCTACCGTCGCCTTTGGTTATATACAATTATAGTGTAGATTATTGTTGGTTTTTTATAATTTTTTTGAGTATATAAATTAGGGAGATTGCTTGTGGCTATCATTGATCAAATTCCAAAGTCAAGGATAAAGATTCATTATGAGACTGAGGTTAATGGAAAGAAGAGAGATAAAGAGTTACCTTTTAAATTAATTGTTATGGGAGACCTTTCTCTAGGAAGTTCTAAAGATAGACAGCTTGACCTGGAAGAAAGGGAAATACGTGAAATTGGAGCAAATGCATCACTAGATGCATTAATGAATGATATGGATATGTCGTTAAAATTTAATGTCGATAATAAGATAAATCCGGCAAGAAATCCTACAATCAATGTGAATTTACCCATAAAATCTATGAAATCACTGCGACCAGAGTCAATAGCAGAATCAATTCCAGAAATTCAATCATTATTAATGATTAAGAAAATGGTTAAAGAACTTGAATCATACGTTGACAATAATAAAAAATTCCGGGCAACAATCTTAGAGTTGATGAAGAATAAAGATGAAATGGAAAATTTCAAAAAAGAATTACCTGAAATAGAGAAATTTAAAGTTTAATTTAAATAATGAGGCGGGTATGGAAAAAGAAGTTCAAGTTCAGCAAGAAATAAATATTAATACGTTATTTAATATTTTGAATTTAAGCGCATCGTCTTATAAGGGTGGATCGCTCATTGAAGATCAACTAATTGATATTGTCGATAAAAATTATTCTGATGAAGAGCGTTTGGTTGCAAGTCTTTGCTTGTTATTTGCAAACACTGAGAATATAGATGGTTTTAATAAGGGATTGATTCAAAATATTTTAGATAGAATTGATTATCTGATTTCTCAACAGGTCAATGAAGTTTTAACTCAACCTAAGTTTAAAGCTTTTGAATCTACTTGGACAGCTATTAATGATTTAGTAAAAGATACTAACTTTAAAGCAAATATTAAAATTGATCTGCTTGATGTAACAAAAGAAGAGTTAGAAGAAGATTTTGATTGTAATAGCATTGATATTACAGGCGCTGAATTATTTAAAAAAGTCTATGTAGGAGAGTATGATCAGTTTGGTGGTGAGCCTTATAGTTCAATGATTGGGCTATATGAATTTAGTCGTACACCTGAGGATATTGCCTGGCTGTCTGCAATTGGGAAGATTGCTACAGTCTCACATGCACCTTTTATTAGTAGTGTATCTCCTCAGCTTTTTGACTGTAATACAGTAGAAGAATTATCACTGATTACTGACCTCAATAGTTTAATTTCACATCCTAAATTCGGTGCGTGGAATAAGTTTAGGAAAACTGAACAAGCAACTTACATTGGTTTAACTTTACCTCGTTATTTGTTACGTGTCCCTTATGATCCATTAATTAATCCAGCAGGGAAAATATTAAAAACGTTTAAAGAAGAGATAAATCACTTTGATGGTCAGGATTACTTATGGGGAAATTCCGCTATTTTATTTGCAAAAAATCTAACGCGTGCTTTTGAACTGAGAGGCTGGTGTCAACAAATCCGGGGGGCTAAAGGTGGAGGGTTGATTGAAGGGTTGTCAACGCCAACTTTTGATGTGAGAGGTAAAGAGGAAATTAAGGCCCCTGTTGAGTTTATAGTGCCGGATTATCGTGAATTAGAATTTGCAAATGCTGGGTTTATGCCTTTGGTCTATGAGAAAGGTACATCAAATGCTTGTTTTTTCAGCACGCAGTCATTGAAGTATATTGAGGAATTTGAGGATCCCTTTGATTCGCAAAACTCGCAAATGGTTGCGAACCTTTCTTATACATATTCAATTTGCCGCATTGCTCATTATGTTAGGACGATGATGAGGATGGATATTGGGCTTACTACAGGTAAAGAGTCTATCCAACAAAAATTACATGGTTGGATCAGTAATTATGTGACTTTAGTTTCAAGCCCGGATGAATTAACAGCTTCATACTTTCCATTCAAGAAAGCTGAAATAAAAGTGGATGATATTGAAGGAAAGGCAGGTTGGTACAACTGTAGCATTGTTGTACTTCCACATATTCAGTTTGAAGGGCTGAATGTTGAGTTAAAAATTGATACACGACTAGAAGCTTAAAAGAGGGTAGGTTATGTCAAATACATGGGACATTCAAGATGGTGACCTGATTGCTAATCTCAGTTATGAAGCCGCTGTGGCATCAGGATCTAACAATGAAAGCCGACAAGGGGAGGATCGAATATTCTTTAATACAGTAACCTTCAATGGGACAAGTCCTTCTTCACAATTACTAGCTTATGAAGGTGGAGAAACAGTAGGAACTAAGACTGATTTCATATTGAACGAGATTAGATTACCTGCCGATAATAAAATAGGTATGCATTATGTAACGATATCAGGAGTTTTTCATAAAGACGTATATAAGCAATTTACTAGTATTAAGTTTTCAAAACAGCAGACGACAATTGTGTTTAGCTTTGATGAGCCTAATAAGCAACAATCGTGTAAACCTTTTGATGCTACAGAAACTTCAAATGTATGGTTCCAAGCGATTAAGCCTAGCAGTCCTATTGTTATTTTAGTTACAAAAGATGATTTCACGTATACCAATAATAAAGATCAGCTTTACACTAATGTCGTTATTACGGGTCGTCACATGGTTAATTACAAGAATGATTATTCGTTACAAAATGTTGATCAGTTGAATATCGCAAAAAGTGTTGATTTTAGCTAGTTATTATGCTTAAACCTAAGTGGTATAATGACCAATATCTTTATCCTGAACATTTTGAGTGTTTGACGGAATATTTAATGGCTCAACAAAAATTTGGGAACGCCAGCAATGGCATCCCAAATTATGGGTTACTAGATATTCGCTGGAGCGACACGGAAATGCAGCTAGGAATTTTGAAATTCAGTAAGTTGAGTTTTTTGACTTATGAGGGTGAGTATATAGATATTGGGAAAAATGCTACAATCAATTCATTAGATTTAAATAATTTTGATAAAGAACATATTGGTATTTACCTTAACCTTATTGCAAATGAAGATTTTTACCAAAATACTGAAAATGGTAAAATAACCCTTTTAAAAGAAAAAATATTACTCTCTGATAAAATTATTCCTAATTCTAAATTTACCATGAAAGTATTCGATTTGGACCGTAAAGTTGGCGATGGTTTTAAAGTTAATGATAGTTTTATTGCGCCTTCTTTCTCAATTGCTACACAATGCTTTGATGAAGTTGAGAAAGTCACGGAAAAATTAATTCAAGAGTTGAAGCTTTATGCAAAGAAAAAGTCTCTTGATGCATCTCCTTCTTACCGTATTTTTATTAGATTATTGATTAATGAAGTGCAGTTCTTATTGGTAAATTCTAAAAATTTAGTGCAGTGTCACCCTATTCATTTTTTCCAAAAGTTAACTAAAATATACGCACTCGTCGTTGATGTAGATAATATAGATAGCGGCTTGCTTTCTTATAGCCATGACAATTTTGCAATTGCATTTAATAAATTAACAGGAGTAATTTTTGTTGAACTAGCACGCAAGCTCAATAAATTTTCTCATATTGACTATTATGTTGAGAACAACATAGTTTACACAACAAGACTTGAAATTACCGAGGATTCAGATCTTATCTTGATTATGAAAGAAAAGTATATCAGACAAGTGAAGGTATGTTCACCTTCAAGAATAAATACAATTGTATCAAGATCGCTATCTGGAGCAAGCTTAATTGATCAAGATAAATACCGAGGAATCTTTAACGAGCGCAGTGGTTATAAAGCGTTGTTTATAAAAAAAGATCATGAATTTGAATATATCAAAAAAGATAATAAACTTAGTTTATTGAATTATCCTATCTTAGGTGGGAATGAATTATCAATTATTAAAGTATAAGGATTTCTTTATGGCACTTGATACAGTAATAACACCATTAAAACCAATTTTAACTGCTGTGGGGCAAAGTGCTGTTGATGCGATTATAAATGCTAACCCTAACCTTAGTGAAGAAGAGCTTCGTGATAAATTAAAAGAATCTAAAATAGGTGGAAAGAGATATCCGGTTATAAGAATTAAGCTCACAGCAAAAAGTGGAGTAAGGTTTTGGAAGTTTTATGAAAAATTTTTTTAATGAGTCAGTTGCAAATATTACGAAAAAAGCGGGTTTAAATCCTAATGAATTTGATGTAGTTGATCCGAGAGTTAAATTTTCAGTAAGTTCAGATCTTCAAGAAAAGTTGGAGTCTGAAAGAGGTATGATGTCAAAACTTGGTGATCGTATTTCAAATGTTGTCTCAAGTACTAGATATGCATACACTAATCTTTATCCGCCTCAATTTTATTCTTTAAATGTTATTACTGACTTGCAAGTAGATAGTTCATCAGAATTTTTAGATGCAGCGTCTGCTGAGTCTATTGTTGGAGCATTAATAAAAATTAGAGGCTACTTATCACAAGATAAAGAATTTTTCTGATACTGATAGATGGGACGATTTTATTACAATTACATCACAAGATATGGTTATAATGGCAGTATTGGCCCGACATTTGTATAATATTTTGACAAAACAGGTATATATTTGTAAAGATAATGCATACAGTTATAAAGATAGTATGTATGTCCCATCTACATTTTTTATGCTTGAAGACTTGAATAAATTTTTAATGAAGCTCAATAGCATGTTTAGAGCAGAATTTGATAGCACGATTACAGCAAAACTATCAAGTATGATGGCAGGATCTACGAATAATAGAGAATCAAGTAAAACATTTAAATATTATTTTCAAAGTTTTGCTAGGAAGATACTTGGGGAACAACAAAACAGGGATGTTGGCGTTGATACAGAAATAGAACTACAGAAAGTTGTCTCTAGTATGACAAAGACTGGTTATTCTGACGTTCTGGTTGATATTGTGACCAATAAAGTTTCAGTTGAAAGCCTATCTGGAAAGACAGTTAAAAACATACTTAGTGCTAAAAATAATACAACTAGTTTTAGTGAGGCAATGAGCATTGCTAATCAAATAAATTTTGCAACAAATGCTCGAGGTGAAAGTGACGGTGCTTCAGCTAGAAAATTAAAGTTTGGTTTGACAATTGAGTCAATAATGAGAGATCTTATTTGTGCAAAGGATGGCATATTTAAAAAAGTACCTTTATTTGCATTATCTAATGCTATTAAAAAGATTGATGTAAGGCCCTTGTTTCCTGGGACATTGGCATTAATTTCATCAATTGTATTTTCTAAAGATGATGATATATCCATGTCAGAGTTTTATGATACTTATTTGCTTGAAAAGCTTCAGCAGTTTAAGTCTTCTCTTGATGCAGGAGTGGATAATTATATTTCAAGGATGAAATCAACTGATTTTTTTAAAAATATAGATTTCAGTAAAGATTTTGATAGAAAGGAACAGAAACAATTTTCTAGAATATGGCAACAGCAGTTATCATCATTAAAAGACTCTTTTGTAACCGATATTTTAGTAAGTGTTAGTAATGAGCAGTGTGAACGCTTTGAAGACCGTTTTCCCGCTGAAGCTGCATTCATTAACTTTTTATTAAGAAGAAGGGATTTATCTGAAAAAAATATGTATACAGGAATAACGTATCGACCTTCACTACTGCTTATGGTTACTGCAGTTACTAAAAAATATGGTCGTTACGATTTTGATTATTCTAAAAAAGATAAAATTTTTAATAAGAACAGTTATAAATTTGCCCCCCTAACTGAACAACGACGAGCGCAATGGACTATAACTAATAACCCCTACAGCAGTTTAGGGGGTCAGAGAGCACACTCTAATGGTGCACTGAATACCTCATCTAGAGTAAAGGATGCCGTGGATAAAGAAGGTGGTGCTAATTTGCTTATGGAACGCTTTAATCAAGGTATTGATGCTCAAGAGATGCTTAATAACTTGGTAGCCATGAAAGAAAGTAATGTGGATATACTGGCAGTTGAAGGAAATGAGAATAATCGACAAGAAGGGGAGATGAGCACTAATGCATTAAGGGCACAGTTTGCTAACAGAATGAAAAATAAGATTAAATATATTTCTGGGAAAGAAATCGCACAAATTGGTGAGAATGGGAACGTAGATGCAAACGCAGGTGCAAACGTAGATGCAAATGCAAATGCAAATGCAAATGCAAATGCAAATGGAGGTGAAGCTCAAAATCATAACATAAGTGTCACAGCTGAGGATATCACGAAGAGATCAAAATTCATGATGTTAACTGCGATAGAATACTCTAGAGATGATTGTTATAAAGGATCTGTTGTTCCGTTGTTAAGAATGTACTCAGCAATTTTGATGAGTTGTTTTGAGCAGTTAATTTTTCTTCATGCATCACGCAGTTATTTGCTTAATATTATTAAAGTGTCTGGTGATTACATTATTTCACAGCGTCATCAGTCTATTTTAGATTATTTGGCTGATATGAAAAAAGTGGTTGATGAGGTTAGATCAACTTTATATGATCTTAAAAAAATTGCCGAATATAGTAATTTAAGAGGGGAGTCTCACCGTTTTGTCAATATTATGGGTTCATTTTATGATAAAATAATGGATTTGCTGAGAACTTATTTATCTTTTGGCAAGGATCTAAATTATGCAGAAGAAGCTGTAGAATCAGCAAAACAAGTTGTTAATCAAGATGGGAGAACCGTTGCTGAAGAGGTTGATTGGAATTTAAATGCATTTACTAAACTTAGTAGCGCATGTAATTTTGAAAAGAATAATCAACAAATTATTTCGCCTGATCAGATTGTTATGACTCCAAATGATGTATCTGATGTTGTTGCAGAAAGGAATACAATGACATCATTAAATCTAACTTCTAGAGAACGTTTAACATTGGATCATGAAATAAAAATGATAACAAAAAGATACTATCAAGATTTTTATTACTGCTTAAAGTATTCAATTGAATTTATAGGATTATCTGGGTTAATTTTTATGGATCATGAAGATAATGCACTTGTAGAGTATAGTAATGTTATATATAGTAGATCAAAAATACAAATTGACAAGAAAGGGAAGCTTTTAAATAGGGCTGCGGCTAAAGAGCTATTCAGTCCTTATGATAATTCTATATTAGAACTGCAGAAATGTCTTACTGATATATTGGAGTCAAATGATATGGATGAATGGTCAAGCTTACTATTTAAAGACTTTCCATCACCAAAATCATTTTTAGGGTTGCTACCCTATAAATATATTTCTGAACTTTTAGATGACTCAAATAATATTGAAAAAGAGTTTTCAAATAGTAAAGCTGCTTGCTCCTATACACGGGATCTTGTTATACAAGCAAAAAGTTCTTACTTTTATTTTCATATTATAGCTAAATTAACTGGTTATCGTCAATTTGTTCGTGACAAGAAAGGGATGTTAAAAGTTAAATTCATTAGACTCATTTCTGTCTGTAAAGATGTTTTCGTACAACTAATCTCAATCTCTTCTTTATTTGGGTTTGTTAGTGGTAAAGAGTACTTTGATAGTATTGTTAAATTTTGTAATATAATTGGTTTCAATGGTATTAATGACATCGATATTGATGAATCAAAACATGCCTGCAATAAAGCTAGCGACCAAAATAATGGTTTTAAGGCTAGGTATGCAATACCTTTAATTGAAAATGTACATTTTAGAGATGGAATTTTAAAGCAAGAAATGAAGGGTATCAATCAAAGTTCAATATATGAAGACGTTACTGAGAGGTTAGATACGAGGATAGCTGGTTATAAAGATAACAGTATCAATACACTGCATAATTTGATAAAAAATGATGGGATGACAACCAGAGACCATTCAAAAAACAGAACGGAATTCACCGAATTGTATCCGATTTATACTGATGTTGATAAGGTAAAATCTGGTCTTCTTTTTTTAAGAGGAGAAGAGCTTAGTAATGTAAGACCAAAACTTAGTAATTTTCCAAATAAGGATGATCATGCTGCTTTAATAGGTCTTTTCAGGAGTTATTCTGAGGGCTGTGTTCATTTACATTCTTCACTTAGTGCAACTACACAATCTTTTCGGTCAGCGGCTCTGATATTATTTAGACCTGATGACAAAAAAGAACATTGTGGGTTTAATGCATGGGCAAAAAATCTGCCTAATGCTTCATTATATTTAAGATCTAATATCAAAATGTCTCAGGTGCAAACCGATTCTTTCTATAGTTATTTTCTGAGTAAAAAATCAAACTTTAGTTTAGTAAATAGTACAGCTTTGCATAAAAATAAAACTTATAAGCTAAAATTTTTGACTGCTGAGGATGATCATCGAGTTGCTTTAGTTTTGTGACAGATTATGATTGAAAAAATACAAAAACTAATCTATAATTTAAAATATCGAGACGCACTCAAGCTCTTGAAAATTTTTTTTGAGCAGGAGGGTGTTGAACTCAGTCTTGAGATCCTTGCATATTCTTGTGTTTGCCATTATATCGAGGAAAGTACCTGTATTGACCAGCTAGATACTCTTTCGACATTTGTTGCAAGTGATGGTTTTGATGATAGCAAAGTCAAAAAAAACACTAAAACTTTAGCATGGGTGTTTGAGGCAATTAGTGACTATATCAGTGATAATACCCTCGTTCTTAATGAACCCATTGATGATGTTCTGTCACATTTATTAATATTCGAAAAAAGCATTGCCCAATGCAATTAATATCGATGTGCATATAAATAAATTTAAAAACTATTTAA
>NZ_MDTU01000003.1 GCF_001720395.1 Piscirickettsia litoralis | reverse complement strand
ACCAGCTTTGCCATCACAAATTAGCTGTAATATCACCTGATTTAAGTCTGGTCTATGATCTCGGCTATGACCTTTTGAAATATGGATAATATGCTCATCCTCAGACTGCTCATGATTATACTTCCCATCCACGTGAAAGCTTGTAGAATCAAGATGACTAAATTTTCCATTTAGCCCAAGCAATTTAAGGGCATAAGCTGAAATTTGAGAATACAAGGACTCTACGCCATATTCATAAAGCTTATCTAAACTTCTGCCAAGCAGATCATCATTTAAATGCTCAGGGTTTATTCCCTGAGCAATTAAGCGCTCAGTAGGCTTATCCTTAAAAAATAGCGGTGTTAAATACATCGCTCTGTTAGTGAAACCTAAACCGTTAAGAACCATTGCCTTTACAGTTTGACCAATTGACACGACACGTTTGATTTTGTCTTGGGGTATGATTTTGTCTATCAATTCGCCAATCTCTAATTCATCATACATCCCAGCAACTAAACCGAGGTGGTTGATAGTTTTACTGCTCAGATTGCTTGGTGGAGCCATATTATTGGTTTCAATATGCATTGACACTTAAGAGTTTCCTTGTCCAAAAAGCTCCATTATCGCCGGAAATTACAAAATATTCATATAGTTAATTGGGTGTGCGGAATGTGGGATCAAGGTGAATAGTTTCACCTTCGATTTCTATAACATAGCCTGTGTATTCATACTGCCACTCTAAATCATTAATAACAATCAACCCGTTTAGAGTGACTATAAAACATTGTTTCTTTGCTTGTTGTAAGTACGCTTCTAATGACAAGATAGGCTCCTTCACTTGGCAGATTTAAGTGATTTGAACCGATCTTGCGCAGTTTTCAGTGTCTGAGCAGGGTCAAACTTAGCAATAAAGCCATTACAGCCAACATGTTCAACCATTGCCTTATTAAATTCACCACTCAATGATGTATGTAAAATAATGTACAAGTCTTTGAGCTTCGGGTCTTCGCGACACTTGACTGTCAAAGTATACCCATCCATTTCAGGCATTTCAGCGTCAGTAATGACAAGAGGGTAGAGCTTATTAATATCAGCCCCTTCTTCATAAGCTGCTTTTTTCAGCAAGACAAACGCTTCAGCACCACTATTGCAAGTGACAATATTAATTTTGAGCTTACTCAAAATCCTAGAGATATGATTACGTGCGAAGGTTGAGTCATCAACAACAAGAATAGAAGCTTCACTATCCGCCAAGTTTTCATCAACATCAATATCACCAGCATCAACCTCAAACTCAATAATATCAGCTAACACTTTTTCAACATCGATAACTTGCACCGTATGGTCTTCAAAGGACAGCGTTGCAGTGACATAGTGAGAGTTCCCTAGTCCACTAGGCGGCAGCCTAATCTCATTCCATTCAAGATTAATGATGCGTTCGACACTACTGACGAGAAAACCTTGGGTGTGGCCGTAATATTCTGAAATAACGATGACCGCATTTTTATCATTAGCCAAACTTTTCATGCCTATTTCGCGCGAAAGGTCGATTACAGGGATTGCATGACCTCGCGTATGCATAACGCCAAGCACACATGGATGGCTTTTAGGCAAGTGAGTCAATGGCTGCTGCTGTAATACTTCTCTAATCTTAAAAACATTCATCGAATAGATGTTATCATCACCTAAACGAAACAAAAGTGATTCTAATCTGTTTTTTCCAACAAGTTGTGTTCTTGCATCAACAGTATCTAAAACACCAGCCATAACACCCTTAATCAACTGCTAGCTTCTACATTTAATTATGGCAAAGATAAAACTTAATGCGATACCTGCAACTAAAGAAGCTCAGTCTATATTTAGAGTAGTAGCAAAAAATAGAGCCTCCCTAATGCTTTATGCTTTCTTTTAGCAGAACGACTTATTTTAAGCTCATTGGCTTCTTTGTTTTCTTCAGTGCCTGCACTTGTTATGCGACTACTTTGACCGTTGTGACTCTAGATAATCCACCTTTAACGTACAGCGAAGAAGGGAAAAGAAAAGGCATCTTATATGACTACGTAAAAAAAATATTAAGTGATTTAAATTTATCAGCACAAATAAAAATAAAACCATGGAAAAGGGCATTAAGCGAAGTCGAGCATGGACAGGCTGACATTATTTATAATGCCGCTAAAAACCCCAAACGTGAGAAATATTTAATATACACACAAGAAGTTCTTTATAACGAAGAGTATGTCTTGTTTATGAAGGTAAACACACAAAAATCTTACTCTTCAAGCATGCTAAGTACACTGAAACTAGCAACACAACTTGGCTACCATTATGGAGGGGAGCTTCAAAGTTATCTTGATAGGAAGCATTTTGCAGGAAGAAAAGAAGTTAAAAATATTGCCACAATGATTAATTTACTCAATAAAGGCCGGGTAGATGCTTTCATTGCTGATAAGCATCCAGCCTTGTTTTATCTAAGCAAAATGAAAATTAATGATATTGAGATGGTGGCAGAAGCTAACCTTCCTTTAAAATATTTTCAAAGCCCAACGTATTTAGCGGTCAGCAAAAAAAGTAAACTCGTTGACTTGCCTCAAAAAATAGATCAAGCACTTAAGAAGCTAAAGAATGACAATTACTTAAATAAAATAATTCATCAATATACAGGAAGGTAGTGTGTGCTTACTTTAAGGAATGAAACATGAGCAACCTATTTCGCGTGATTGCTATCGATGACTCTCAGACAAGCTTGGATTTTTTAAAGCGTACACTTGATAAAGATCGATTTGATCTTGTTGCTACTGCGCACGATGGGAAAGACTTGATCTCTCTTTTTGATCAATATCATCCACACCTTGTCTTTCTCGATATTCAAATGGAAAACAGTGGGTTAGATGCGCTGAAGCAGCTTATGAAACAAGCTCCCGATGCTCATGTCATTATGGTCACTTCAGTAAACGACGAAGAATATATTCGACAAGCGTTAGAAGTTGGGGCCGCAGGATTTGTAATTAAGCCCTATGACAAAGAAACCCTTACGACGATTTTGGATGCTGCAATTAAATTTATTGCAGAAGGGTTTAATTTATCAGATAAGACGGCAGACTGACTATGAGAAGCTGGCTTAACATCTTGATCTGGATATTTACTTTAAATCAAGCTTATGCTCAACCCATTACCGACATCACCGTAGTCACCGGCGAGTGGCCTCCTTATACTACTCAAACACTAACAGGCTATGGTATTACCTCCTCCGTGGTGATACAGGCATTCGCAGCAAGAGGGGTTGCCGTAGAATTTAAGTGGTTACCTTTTAAGCGAGCCTTTTCTGAAGCAAGAGAAGCTAACTATGATGGAACTATTCCTTGGTTCAAAATTCCTGAGCGAGAGAAGTATTTTTATTTTAGTGATCCTGTTGGGTTTTCAGACACAATGATTTGGTATAACAAGAAATCCCCTTTATTTTTTGATTCTATCGATAGCTTAAAGGGAGTGGTGGTTGGTGGAACGATAGGTTACAGCTATGGTAAAAAATTCGATAAGGCATCTCAGGCAGAGTTTAACTATGAGCTAGCCCGTAGCGACCTGATTAACTTAAAAAAACTCGCTTTAGGGCGAATAGAAGCTTTCCCTTGTGACAAAGAAGTATGCTTAAGCCTTGTTAAGCAACACCTCACAAAAGAAGAAGCAAATGCATTATCTTTTGCTGAAAAGCCTCTTGTCTCCATCCCAACATACTTTTTGGTGTCCAAAAAACATAAATATGCGAAAGAAATTGTGCATGAAATTAATACGGGTCTTAAGCTGATTAACTTCAAAAAATAGCCCTGTCAAAGAACGACAGGGCAGCATGAGGTTATTTGTATTTTTTATTAACATTATCCATGAATGCAGAATCACTTGTCACTTCTTCGACTGCTTTTTGAAGCTTATCAATATCCGCATCACTAACGCTGAGATTAAAGGCATAGTAAAACTCACTTGGTGGCTCGCCTTTATAAACAACCTCAAAGTCGTTTGGGTTAACCCCTTGTTTCTTCATCAACCATAAACTGACTTGCTCATTGTAAGAAAACAAATCAGCACGCCCTTTTTTCAATAACTTGGGCAATAAACTAAACTTATTGACCGTCATAAGTTGCTTTTCTTTAGCTCCTAACTGTGTTGCCAGCACTAAGCCTATATCACCTCGTACACCCGCAATCTTATAGTTTTTTATTTGGTCTGGTGAAGTTATTTTTATTCCTTTTGACTTAAGTGCGAAAAACACATTATAGGATTTCACATAAGGGCCAACCCATTTAAACAAGCTTTCACGAGAATCCGTTCTTGTCATGCTAAACAGCATATTTTTAGCACCTGGTTTTTGAACTGATTGATACCCTCTTGCCCAAGGCAACAGTTTGATTTTAGACTTACTTAACGGCACGCCAGCTCGCTTATAGGCTTCTATCAGAATATCTACGGCCATCCCTGTAGGCTGACCATCAGCGCCTTTAAAGTTAAACGGAGGATACTCCTCAGTCATGATATTGATTGACTTCAAGCTAGCATAAGAGCCAAAAGAAAAAGCCAATAAAATCATGGTAGTGATAAACTTTTTCATCGAATGACCTCTTCATGTTGCAATAACATGAGCTAAGTATAGTGGAAGCTGGATTGAGCAAGATTGCTCGTTAGTCTAAGGTGCTGTGTTGATTGAAAATGTAGTTGAGGCAGATGCTCTGGACTTAGAGCGAAGAGGAATTCGATTAACTGCCCCTTCACTAAAGTTTAGTTTATTTGTTGCGCTGTTTTTAACATAGTCTATGCCAAATTGAGCTATATTCTAGCTATCCAATTTTAAGTGGTTAGGTGTGTGTTGTGATCAGAGCCACTGTTTTTCTTGCCATTATCTTTCTATTCATTGGCCTTACAATGATTGCTGAAAGTCAAGCCACAGCTTTTCAGCTCGGTAGACCGTTCCAATGATATTGGTCTACTCAATTATCCGGCATCAAGCTCATCAATTCCGAATAAGTCATGTTAATATGGTCTAAATAGATGTTATCTATCGTGCCATCCTCAATCATTTGCTTTATTTTTTTGTCATATTCTTGCAATAGCCTCTGGTGCTTTTTGTTAAAAACTAAATAGAGATAAGTCCCATCAACCATTGGAGTAAGGCGCTTAATATTAATCTTCAACTTTGAAGCCAGTAATGGTGCTGCAAAAATATCCATCACCACAAAATCATAACGATGAGCATTTAACTTTTGTAACGCCTGTTCGTCACTGTCAGAATAATCCGGTTGCCAACGACGAAACCGCTTGATCTTTGGAGTGTAATCGTAACCTCTTACCATGCCGACAGGCTTACCCCACATGGCTCTCCAAGAGAATATAGAGAGAGGATAATTCTCTCGGGTATAGATCGCTAATGGGTAAATACCTGTGGGGTGCTTCCCGAAAATAAATGGGGGAAGAGCAGCGTTGTCTATAACTGCCATATACTGTCCTTCTTTAACGGCATCTAAACAACGCGCCCAAGGTATCGTATCGGCATCAAGAGTCATATTCATACGTTTAAAGGCTTCGGTATAAATAGCTATTGAGATGCCTTTAGTCAACTTCCCATTCTTGTTATATGTAAAAGGAGGCCACTCGACCCCACACACTTTCACTGTGCCACGAAAGGCAAATGCATTCGCTATTAGAAAGGTTGAGACAAAACAAATAACAAGAAGTAACTTTGGCATAGCCCGTATACCATTGACAATAAATTTGACCTACTTGAAGCATAGAACAACACTGGCTGTTCAAGTTCGGACTCTATGTTTTATTGATACTTGATTATTTGTTTTTCTCCTCAACTTAACGTTAGAATACATTTGAAAAATAATGAATAGAGGTAGTTATGGCAGCAGGTGATGCATCGAAAACATGGTTTGACGAAGTGATTACAGAGCTAAAGAAAAAGTGGAAGTCATCTATGGACTGGGAGCAGCTCATCGCTCTAGGAAAACAGTTAACCGCCCTGCGTGATAAAATTAGAGAAGACCGAAAAATATTAGGCCCAAGGATGAAGTGCCACTCTTGTGGTGGTCACCATCACATGAACCCAACAGCAGTCACTGTAAGGGCAATAATTTTTGCATTACACACTCATAAACTAATTAGCGCAGACAAGTTGGCTGAACTCGAAAAGTCATGGAAAAGCTACCAGCGCAAACATAAACTAACGGGTGCTGGCGACCCTAAACCAGTTAAAACGGCATAGAGTAGTTATGCCTCAATATCGAGTCACGCAGAAATTTGCAAAAGATTTAAAGCTTAAAGCCCTTGGCAGTCCAGCAGAAACTCAGTCCATCTTTGACGACTGGGTAATCGATATGATTAGAGTAGGACGCAGAAAAGTGGGCATGATAACTCATGTGCACTCGTTTCTAACATTTTTTGTTCCATACTCAGAAATTGGTGGTGCATCTGAAATTCACCATGCAACTCGCCTTTTTTTAGTTAATTTCTTATATGAACATGGCTTAGATCAATACGTAAGGCGTGCAGAGCAGTTTTTTGATACAGATACCACAGTCAGATATTGCAAAACAGATAACCGCAAATTAGTCGGACATATGACAGATTTAAAATATATGGCAGAAGGTCAGTATCAGGGAGTGGATTTCGAATCAATTAATTGGGATGAGATCAATCGCTATGTTCACAACACAATAGTAAGACTGCATGGCTCCCAATACTCAAGACCTGAAGAACTTTTTGTGAAAACAATTAACTCAATTGCAGATTAGCTTATTATGACATTTGAAACTGAGCCGACCGGCTACGAAAAAACGATACTTTCAGATTTGCAAGGGGCATGGAGCTGCTTTTTCAATGCACTTACTACCAATGAACCTTTTACTAATTTAGAGCGTGTTATTTTTCACTACTATGAGGCAACAAGCTGGGAAAGCGTTCGTGATCTTAATCAGATGAAAAAAACATTATTAGTCATAAAAAATGTTATCAGCCAGTCCAACGTTACAGAAGATGTCACGTTTTGGCTAGCAGAAGTCGATAGAATTTTTAACGACACCATCCAACAATATCAAAGGTAAGCAATGAAAGCCTTAGCAAACGCCTTACTTATCTCATTTTCACTCTCAACGTGTACAATTGCGTCTTATGCTGCAAACGACTTTCAATGCCATGATTTTCTGAAATACGGCACTCCAAGTAAAGCTGATCAGTATCTATGCCGGAGGGCGTACACCGTGGGTTATAACTATAAGACAAAACAGCCTGCATGGGTGGCCTTTAAATTAACAGGGCAATCAGTATCAAAGCGCATTAAACGACATAACCAATTCATGCCTGACCCAACGATTCCTCAAAAATACCGATCAGAGCTTTCTGATTGGAAAAAGTCAGGCTATGACCGGGGGCATCTTGCTAGCTATGCAAGTATGGACTTCAACAAAGAAAGCGCCAAAGAGTCATTTTATCTCTCAAACATGAGTCCTCAAAAAGCAGGTCTTAACCGTCAAGGTTGGGCGCGACTTGAGTCTGACGTTCGATTTTGGGCAAAATACAAGGGAGAAGTGTACGTTTACACGGGGCCAATTTTTCAAGGCAAAAAGATTAAAACCATTGGAAAAAGTAAAGTTGCAGTGCCCACATCTTTTTTCAAAATAATCTACGCACCAAAACAACAGCAAACCATTGCTTTCGTCATGCCAAATAAGCGAGTTGCTAAAAACAAGGTGGCTGATTATCGCACCAACATTCAGCACATAGAAAGACTAACTGGCTTTAAATTTTTGAGTGCATTACCTGCCACAGAGCAAGAAAAGTTAAGTTCGACAACAAGTAAAATGTGGAAGACGCATTACGGTTAATGAATATCTTTTATCTCGATAATGACATCAAACAATGTGCTCAATACCATTGCGATGCACATGTCGTCAAAATGATCTTAGAGTCGGCGCAAATGCTGTGCACCGTGCTTCATCAACAAGGTATTGAGGCTCCATATCGACCGACTCATGCTAATCACCCATGCGTGGTTTGGTTAGGTGAGTCTCTTGATAATTGGTTATGGCTCAAGCAATTGGCTTTCGCTTTAAATGACGAATATCGCTATCGATATAATAAAAAAGATGATCACAAGTCCATCGGGGTTGTTAAGGAACTGTCTCTGCCGCCACTTAAAAGCTTAGGCATTACCGAACGGCCTCAAACAATGCCTGAACAGTATAAGGTCACTGGCGACCCAGTTGCAGCCTACAGGCAGTTTTACTTGGCTGAGAAAAGTCATTTACTTAAGTATACAAAACGCAACTTCCCATCCTGGGTTATCTCCCAAAGCATATAGGAAACAAAATCATATGAATTACCGTGATTTAATAAAAAGTAACCAAGTATTAGCTCAGTATTACCATGGAATAGAAAAAACCTTCAGACCTTACTTAAAAATCAGCTTAAATGAGCACCAATATATTGACCATTTATCTAGCAAGATAGGAGGCACTCCTTATTGCCAAGAAGGATTTAGCTATCCAAAAATCAACGACAACGCTTTATTGTTTCTGGCACAAATTAACTTAGCAGATACTATAGGCTTCGATCTTCTGCCTGATTGTGGGATTTTGCAGTTTTATATTGGTGAAGATGACTGCTATGGTCTATTTTCCAACGAATTTAAGGTTGTCTATCATGAAAAGGTTTCTGCGCCACAACAAAAAAATGTTCCAGAGGTCGGAGATTCTGAGATCAAACCTTTTTGGGGTAATCCTCTTAAAATGAAATTTGAACAAGCTGAAATGCCAATTACAGCTTCAGACCACAGATTTGACATTGACATGCCAGACGATGCACAAGAAGAATACATTGACACAGTGCCCAGTTATGATTGCTGCCACCAAGTAGGAGGCTACCCAGTATTTACACAAGAAGACCCTCGCTGGAACAAAGATCACCAAGATAAAGACTTCCTTCTCCTTCAAATTGACAGTGATTACAAAAATAAAATTGGCTGGGGTGACTCAGGGGTAGCACATTTTTTCATCAGCGAAGAAGACTTGAAAAACAAAAAATTCTCGAATGTGCAATATAACTGGGATTGTTATTAAGAGGCTATAAGCCTCCTATTTTTTAAAACGATTTGCTACTGATGTTCTTTGAATACTTTATACTGCATATACATCTGAGCAGGTGCCATGTACATGTTATTAACCCCTTTAATTTCTAGACTTCCAGAAGCTCCAAATTTATAAAAAGTAGAACCTTGCTGTGTATACTCAGTCGTGAGAATTCCATCAATTTTATTTTTATAGAGTTTGTTTGTTTCTGTACCAGACCAGCTTGGGTAGGAAACAGAGCTTACTAACTCACAAACTGACGTATTATTAAAATTCTCTTTTGTACAAACATAATTTGTGAATTTGCCATCTTTGGCATAATTAACTGCTGCTGTTAAAATATCCTCAAAGCTAGAGATTAAGGGAGTAGCGAAAGTAGTCACCGTTAGTCCAAGGCCAAGAAGTAGAGCGAAAGTTTTTTTCATAAAAATTAGTCTCCAATTTTGTATCATTTACGCTGTGATTAAATCACTGTACATTTGATAAATATTATTTAAAACCACAATATCAATCACGCACTTGCTTCAACCTCCATCGTCGCCAGACACTCAGGATAGCCACTACACCCCCAAAATTGGCCAGTTTTCTTCCCCTTGCCTTTAGCCTGCCTTAACCTCATCGGCTTTGTACATTCAGGACACACAGGCCCATCTTCTTGTACGATCAGGACAGGCTTATTGCGATTATCCTTGAACGTTTTCTTGCATGTCATGTTTTGACAACCCCAAAAGAAACCATATTTGCCTTTGATTCGCTTGAGCGCACCATTGCAAGCAGGGCAAGCATGTTCACTGGTTGCTGTCCCATCTTGACTCACAGCTTGAACTTGCGGTTGAATCGTTTTGGCTCTTTCTCTGACTTTAGTGACCAATTTATTTAACCAGCCTGAAATATCGTTCAGAAATTTATCCAGCTCTACTTCACCTGTAGCGACTTTCTCTAGCTCTTGCTCCCATGCGGCAGTTAATTCAGGCGACTTGATGGATTTAGGGATTAATTTTAACAGCGTATAGGCTTTATCGGTCGCTTTCATCGACTTTTTCTCGCGCACCAAATACCCACGGTCTACAGCGCCTTGAATAATTCCTGCGCGTGTTGCTGGTGTGCCTATACCTGACGTTTCTTTAAGGATTTTCTTAAATCGATCATCTTCAGCCAGCTTTGCAATATTTTCCATTGAAGAAAGCAAACTCGCTTCAGTATGATGTGCCGGAGGCTTGGTCATTTTATTTTGCAACAACGCATCAATGATATTTGCAGCATCTCCCGTCTGTACTTGCGGTAGATTAGACTGCTCTTGCTCATCTTCATTGTCGCTTTTTTCTTTCTTCGGTAGCTCAATAACGCGCTTCCAGCCTAACTCGGTTGGCGCTTTGCCTTTCGCCACAAAACGCTCTTGCTGGCACATCACTTCGATTTCAGTTTTCATAAAGCAGAAGTCAGGATAGAACTGAGCAAGATAAAATCGACGCACCGCATCATAGAGATTACGCTCTTCTAAACTAAATTGTCCAACACTGACATTCGCCATTGTCGGAATAATCGCATGGTGAGCGGTGACTTTCTTATCATTAAAGGCTCGGCCCTTGCGTGTCACGTCCGCACATTGAGCTAATTGCTGCATGTCAGAGTCGGACATAGACATTGCATTCAGAATGGCAAGTGCGTCACCATGCTGTGACACTGGAATATAACGTGAATCTGTTCGAGGATAACTAATCGCTTGCCCATCATAGAGCTTCTGACACACTTCTAAAACCTTCTTAGCCGTGTAGCCCCAACGTTTTGAAGCATATTGCTGCAATGATGTCAGATCAAAGGGCAGGGGAGCCGCTTGCTTGGCAGGCTTTGTTTCAGCTTTAGTGATTTGTGCAGGTTGACCTTTAATCGCAGCCGCCACATTTTGAGCATACTCTTGATTGATACAGCGTTTCTGTCCGTCTGTGACATGAGAGGGTGATTGCCAAAAGGCTTTAAATTGTCCATTTGTGACATTCACTAAAGCTTCAATCGTATAGTAAGGCTTCGGCTCAAAATTTTTGATCACTTCATCTCGGTTACACACCATTGTCACAGTCGGCGTTAACACACGCCCAATTTGAATGGTTTCATCGTGGCCCAGTTTTCTGCAAATATCAGTGTAGAGACGCGTTAAATTCATACCGACCAGCCAATCCGCACGTTGCCGAGCTAAAGCGGCATGATATAAAGGTACAGTTTCATTTCCTGGCTTAATTTTCTGCAAAGCACGTTTAATACTTGTGGGGTCGAGTGCGGTCAAACATACACGCTGTACATGACCTCGATAGCGACACCGTTCCAACAAGCTTCTTGCAATAGCTTCACCTTCACGATCAAAGTCAGTGGCAATATAAACATGGTTAGCCTTGTCCAACAGTGACTTGATGATCTTGTATTGCCCAGACACTTTTTTCTTGACGTTAGACTTCCATTTCTCAGGCAGAATAGGGAGCAGATCAATATTCCATGATTTGTACTTGTCGTCATATTGGTCAGGCGTATACAACTCTAGCAAGTGACCAACCGCCCATGTGATTTGGGTATCGCCATTATGAAAATAGCCATTGCCTCGTGGCGTGATGCCGATAACTTTGGCAAGGTCTTTTGCTTGGCTGGGTTTTTCGCAGATATAGAGGTTCATAGATAATCTCATAATTTCAATGAGTCTAATTATAACCTCCTTCTTAAAAAATATACGGCTTATTGCTCTTTTAATCTCATTTGGGTTAACATGAGCGACCACGAAGGAAGAGATACGGATATAATTAACCTGCCAATGAAAAAGCTATACAAATATTTACTCATCTCAACACTATCAGTACATGCAAGCATTGCCCTCTCATTCCCAGATAAAGTTTATGTCTGGAGTAAAGATGGTGAAGCATTTAACTGGTATCTTGACGAATCAGCATTACTGAATACAATTCACTCAGAAGGCCCAATCAGTAATCTCTTGGAAGTAAATAGTAGTAAATCAACAGAAGACAAGCTGGTTCTGACGACTCCAGAAAGAGCTTATAATTTTCAAGGCAAAAAGAATTCTGAGTATTATGAATACGCAGGTAAATCTTACAATACTGAAGGCGAGTTGATTAACTACATTATCCGCACATCTTCAGGGCTTAAATCAATTAAGCCAACCAGTGATTGGAAATTAAGAAAAATATACCCAATGTCTTCTGAGGTTGCTCTTGAGCGAGAGTACTCCGAAGAATATGACGATTACAGTACTAATATTACAATAGAAAAATACATTACATTTGACTGTGAGACAGAAGATAACCTGTATACTGGAAGGTACACAGTTACAGACCAAAACGGCACCTGTACAAATACCTCTAGCCTAGATGTCAATGCAAAAATCAAAAGCACCAATCGCTGTGAAACACAAACCTACAACGGCCCTTGTATATGCAACAACACCAAAAAAGTGGTTTTCATTGCTAAGTCATTCCCCGATGGCACTCCGACAGTTCATGCAGGCTGGCTACAACTGCAAAAAGGAGAATGCAGCTCATTCGATAATACAAGTGAATATTTTGCCATGACCTTTGATGGAATGAAGTCTTGGTCATCTCCAAATGGTAATTTAGGGGCGGTTAATCTTATCCCTTTTTATTCAGGCAACCAAGCATGTATTAGTGACTTCATTACAGGCAATGCAGATGATTTTTATTCGAAAGGTTGTGCATCATGGTGGAAAACCTATGGTGAAGATACCTTTATCTGGGACAACAATAGTTCTTATGAAAAAGGCATTGTCGTCAAATTTTCACCTGTGAAATCAGGAGAGACAGTTTTACTAACTGACTCAGATGCAAAAGAGTTCTTTTCAGACCAAAAAAAAGATTTAGGCACATCGTGTAATTTAGTGGCTGACCCGGTAAACCTTGGTACAGGCAACTTGTACAAGCATCAAGTCGACTATTCGGTTCAATCTCCATACCCAATTACTATTGATCGATATTACAATTCTCAAATAGGAGTAAGAGCTGCACCTGTTTTTGGTCTAGGTTGGACAGGTATATTTAGTGTCTATTTAACAATATCAAATAACCATGCGTATTTTTTTGACAAAGATGGCCGTGCTCTAGTTTTTGAAAAATCTGGTTCACGATGGATTAGCTCACAAGGTCTACCTGATCAACTTCTAAAAACAAAGACAGGCTACTCCTTAGTAAAATCAAATGGTGAGAGTTATATTTTCAACAATAAAGGGCTACTCCAAAAAACAATCAACAGAGCTGGCTTCATTCACACTTTTGATCGCTCTGTAGATAATCAGATCACAATTTCGGACGATTTCAATCACAAGGTTACAGCCTTAATTCACTATAACTATATTGAAAAAATAATATTGCCAAACAAGAAAGTAATTTTTTACGACTATGACGATGGGCATGGCATGACCACAAATTTAGTGAATATCACTTTTCCTAATGGCAGGAAAATTTATTATAGCTATGGTGTTCTTACCAACACTAACTCATTATCATCTGAGAAAAATAGTGGCCAAAAATTGGTTACTGACTGGTCATTTAACAGTGATGGTCGAGTAACAGCAAATACAGATTATCAATAACTAGTAACATTATATGATAAACATATGATTTTTTTACATTTTCAATGTAATATCTTTTGCTGTTGATTTAGTGAAAGGACGTATGATGAACAAAGTAATTTCAAAATTAAAGGAACTGTCAGTTTTAGGTGTTATATTTTCAACCGCAGCACTCTCAGCCTGTAGTTCTTTAACTCCGACTCAAACAACAAAAGCAAGTTATGTGATCTATGACGTTAAGGCTTCTGAAGCAGAATTAGACCCCATGATGCAAGGAATCAAAGAAGCACTACAAAAAAACACGTCTAAAGTTGTTATCAATGAAAATCCACCTCCTTATCCTTTACCTAAGAAGCCCGGCCATTTTGTCAAAAAATCATTGAACGACTCTGGCCTTGGCGCTTTTGCTGCATTATCAGGTACTAGTCTACCAACACTTGTGTCATGTCCTGACGCGGTGCTTTCTGCAACGGCTACTGAGTCTCGATTTATGCAATATGGCCAACATACAACAATGTGGGTCTGCTTATACGCTTACGATAAAGGATATGCCTTGGATATTAATGCAAGTTATAGCGAGAAAGAGGGCGCATGGGATGTTAATACTCTGAGTGAAATGATGGTGAAGCCTGCGCTGGGTTCTTCAGAACAATTCATACCTCGCACTTTTAATGACATCATTGCAGCCGTTAAAAAAGCTGGAGGAAAATTAACTTATGTTGCAGGCTATCCGGCTGCAACCAAACCCAAAAAGCAAGCTTAGCAACCAATATAGGGCAGATCAGTGATTGATCTGCCCAGAAGCATGATGTAATTAAATGAACCGAACAACTATTACTGTTGCCTTACTTGTAGGGCTGACTATGAGCGGCCAGTGTATCTCCAAAAACATATACCGCTATGAAACAGCATTTGAGTCAGAAGTCGTATATCCACCCAAACACTTCAGTGACCTTAAAACATTAGAAACATACCTTCATAGTTTTGGATATTTAAGTGCGCATTTAAAGTTAAGTAATGAAGAGCTTTACCCCGGTGGCCAGTTTCTTATGACCTACAGTGTTCCAAGTGACACGATTACATTTTCTCCAACAAAGACAGGAACCATACAATACAGCAGTGGGAGCCATACAAGTGAAAATATCGAGGATATTTTAGTACAAGCTTGCTCTTGTCAAAGCATGACAGGGTGCCAAACTGCACACTTTTCACCGAAAAACGATTGGGAGTTATCTGCACTAGACAATGGGGGTGATCGTACAGGTAACAGAAGCATTATTTATTCAAGAGAATACAACTGCGCTCTATTTGGTGATGATGGGAAGCCTTATAGCCCTCCAACAGTATTTAGTGTCTATAAAAGTGTGGCTTATAAGTGCAATCCTCCCGAAACTGACCAATTAACGAACCCTTATGACCTTAACCTGGCATGGTATATTTTAGAAAATCGCTCTAACCCTATCTGCACAGTCAGTCAAACAGGTGATAGTGGTTTGGAAGCTCATGTCACTAAAATTTTAATTGGCAGTGATAACTCAGACAACAAAGGATGTAAGCTCGCAGGCGACCCCATTGATATTGCATCTGGTTACTTACAAGAGCAAGTAGAGGACTATTCAACCCATACCATCAACCCCATTCAAATTATTCGGTTTTACAACTCAGGCACTAAAAGGTGGTCTTTCAACTATCAACAACACCTTTCTTTTACCGCAGAGGGCAAGGCCACATTAACAAAAGCAAACGGCGACTCATTTAGTTTTAAATCGAATTACAAGGGCTATGATGCTGTGGATGGAGCCGTTGGAAAGCTGAAGAAAATTGGCCTTATGTCCTATGAGTACACTCGACCCAATGGAGCAAAAGAGCTGTACGACTATAATGGCCAGCTAACTCAAATTACAACAGCCAAAGGTCAGATTCTTTCTCTTACATCAGATACTGATAGCTTAACGATTAGCGATGCGTTCCAGCATAAAGTGATTTATAGGTTGGATGGTGGACATATTACGAGTGTAACTCTACCCAACACTTTCAAAATTAATTATTCATATGGCCAGCTCGGTCAACTATCCTCGGTGCATTACCCTAATGGCCGTGAAATCAAATACAACTATAACAAAAATGGACTCGTAGCAGTTATGAATAAGAACAGTCAAACCGTTTCCTCATGGAACTATAACAAGGAAGGCAAAGTAATAAAAAATGAGGAAACCCAATGAGAAACCTCAAAGCTTTCATTTTAGCTTGTTTATTAACTTTACTTTTTATTCAGGGCAGAGCTGAAGCAAGCAAGGGCTACAACTTGGAATCAATGGCAGGGAGGCTACAGTTTAAATCTTTTAAAACAATAGAAAGTTTAGAGGACTACATTCACTCTTTTGGTTATATCAGCAGCCATTTAAAAATCACCTCAATAAAGCGGCATGATAGAGATCATACACCCAGTGGAGTAGTTTACTATGATATTTATTTTTCAGTGCCTGAAAAATCGTTATCTTTTCAAGGTCAGAAGACTGGAGAAGAAGATTACTCTTCCCTAGTATTTGGCGATGATTTGCCTATTTTTATGGTGAGTGGTCTAAATTCAGAGCAATCAGCGACTAATGCTTTGGTGAAGAAATGTCAGGAATATGTCAGTAAATGCAGTATCACCCCTAAAACTAATTGGATTTTTACTGAAAACACGTCAAGCCATACCAGTGAGTGGTACAAAAGATTTATATTGAGCTACCAAGATAAAGATCATAACCTAAACAATGCCAAAGTAAACCTTTTTAAAAATATAGCCTGGGGATGCACTCCCCCCATTCCTGACAAGCCCCCCTTTCTATATGCTGGCCTGCCACAGTACGGACTTGCTGACAACTCGAGCAACGGTACTTGCACCGATTACATTAGCCATGGATATGCAAGAGCGTCACACTCTATCACCATAGACAAACAAGACACCTCGAATCTGTGTAGCCAAATCGCCGACCCAATCGTACCGAACTCCGGTGAACTCGTTGAGAGAAAGGTTGATTACACTCTAAAAAGTGCTCAGCCAATTATCATAAAGCGCATTTACACCAGCCAATCTAAAAAATGGTTGTTCTGGTTTCAAAAAACTTTAACTCCACAAGGTGACCACTATATTTTTACTGACCCACTATGGGGAGCAATCACGCTATACAAAATAGCAAATATTGACTGGTATTCAATGTCAGGGCTGTACCACCTAACTATACAAGATAATAACCTGATATTAGACACCCCTAAAAAAGTGAAGTTAATATTCAACAAAGAAGGCCGATTAACTGAGGAAAGATTTTTAAATAACCATTATATAAAAATCCAAGACAACCCAACATCAATCATTTTAAATAATAATTTTGGCAATAAAATTACTCTTGAAAAATTAGGTGAAAATATAACAAGCGTTATCATTCCTAATGGTAATCTAATTCGATACACCTATGATAATCAGTCAAATCTTTCATTCGTTAATTACCCTAATAACAGTAGCATCCAGTACAAATACAATAGTTCTAACCTGCTTACTAGGGCGATTAACAGTTCTGATAAGAAAATTTCTACTTGGACATATGATGCTCAAGGCAAAACAAAAACTAACATGATCAATCAATGACACCATGAACAAATACTACACACTGATTCTTTCCATCAGCCTATTGGGAACAGCACATGCTAAAAATCAATTCGACTACCAAACTAGCTTTGAGGTCAAAGAAATTGGCAATATGCTAACATTTTCCACATCCAAGTCTCTTGAAGGTTATTTACATGGCTTTGGCTATGCGAGTGAACACTTAGCTCTTACAGAGCGCTCTCCACTGGGCGGTGGAACTTATTCATTAACGTACTCTATTCCCAAAGACATCATTAATTTTAAAGCAACAAGCAAAAACCGTGACTCTTTCAGCGATACCTTTGGCCATACTGGTAGTACTCCAACCGAATTACTTAATCAAGACTGCCAATGTATAAATACAGGTTCTAAAGATTTCCCTCTATGTATCAAAGCAGAGTATGCTGCAAAAGGCGACTGGCAATTTAACTCAGTGCATAACCCTGATACACCACAGAAAAATTCAACCCTTGTTACTCAAAGAGAGTATCTATGTACAAAAACATATAGAGTACAAGACCCCAATAGCTCTGATTATGGCAAAGTTTTTAACAGCAAAGACAACTTAAAAATATACAAGTCAAGTGAATTTAGCTGCACACCGCCGACAGAAGACAAATTAACTTCGGATACTGATAAATCTTCAGTCAGATATACGCTAGGTAAAACAATCAAACCCACTTGTGTTTACGATGGCTATTTAACCGCGATAGTTATTGCTTCTCCTTCGATGGGCGATCGAACACAAAACAAAAGCTGTGATTTAATGGCTGACCCGATCGATATAGCAACAGGGTTTGTGCATGAGTCCGTTACTGACTATCGGTCACGATGGGCCTTTCCTCTTATCATCAGTAGGTTTTACAGCAGTAATACAGGAAAATGGCTTTTTAATTACAGCCAGCACCTTAATATTTTAACGACAGGGATACAAGCCGTCAGATCAAATGGAGACAAATACCAATTCACGCAAGAGGGGTATAGCTATAAAGGTCTTTACGGTGCTGTCGGAGAATTAAAATTAGTACAGCCTAGCCCGACAGATATACAACTTATTTATTACTTACCCAATGGAAGCATTGAAACATACAGTGCCTCCTCTGGTAAATTACTTAAAGTCAGCAATAGAGAGGGCTTATCTCTAGCTATCTCATATCCTTCTAGTCAAGAGAAAATTATTCAAGACCAGTTCGGGCATCAAGTAATTATTCATAATGAAAATAATCAACCTGAAAGCATCCAACTCCCTAATGGGAAAGTGATTAAGTATCAGTACGAAGGTAATCTGCTTTCTAAAGTCACTTATCCAAATGGGTCAACACTACATTATAACTATATCCACCAAGGTGATACCGATTTACTTACTGGCATTCATGATGGAACAGGTAATTTAGTCGCCTCTTGGAAATACAGCAATAATTTAGCCATTTCAAATAATCAAAGTCAGTAATCCAATGAAAATAACTAGAACTCTACTTATTGCGTCTTTATTTGCTGCGACCCTACAAGTCAACGCAGAGGGGAAGCAGTTTTTATATCAAACATCCTTTGAATCACCAAAAGAGCAAAAATCATTTAACTCTCAAGAAACACTAGAGAAGTATTTGCATGGTTTCGGCTACCTCAGTCAATTCTTGACATTAAGTGCATCATTTCCTTTGCCAACAGGCTCAACGGAAATGATGTATACGATACCCACTGATGCAATACAGTTTAAGCCTATACCCTCTAAGCAACCAATAACATACAGCGCACAATATATACTTCAGCCTTCACAGTCTTTGCCTGACACTCTAAAGGCAGCATGTTCTTGCAAGTATGAACAGGGCTGCATATCGACTTCAACACAATCCACGGGTAGCTGGAAATTTGTCTATGTGAGTAACCCTGCAACTGCTCAAGGCATGCAGCACCTTCTAAGAACAACGCATGATTATCAGTGCACATATCAGTTCAAAACATCAAAGTCCACGTCGATTATTCACGTTAACAAAGACCAGTACTATGACTGCACCCCACCAAAACCAGATTATTTGCCTGACTTTAAAGGAAAGACAAGTTTTCTCTACCAACTTGCACATAAAGATAGCAGTTTGTTTTGTACCGGAGGCGCGCTAAGTGCTATTGCAATGAAAACGCCCATAAATGCAGAAGATACCAATCAGAGTTGTAGCTCAGTTGCTGACCCCATAGATACTTCATCGGGCACAGTCTTTGAGAAAAAAATCGACTATATATCACCATTAGACCATACGTTCAAGGTCGAGCGCTTCTACAACAGTAACTTGAGGCAATGGCAGTTTTATTACTCTCAACATATTTCACAGTCACCCCCATACGTTACAATAACCAGACCTAACGGGGATACATACAAATTTATTAATACAGGCCACTCTTTCACACCTGTCGGCAACCTAGCTGGTTCGCTAGAGTATGTCGATAAGACAAAAACGACAATTAAATATACTTTGCCCTCCGGCAAGATTGAGTTTTACAACACCACCTCGGGAGCGCTGTCAAAAATTATTGACCGCCAGGGACATGCGATTATTTTTGCTCCATCGCTAAACAAAGGTAGCGCAACAAATTTCTTAGGCCAAAAACTCATTTTCTCTTCATTAAATGGAAAGCTTACTTCTGCTGAGTTGCCCAACGGTCAGTCAATCAAGTACACATACACAGGCCCGTATCTAACAAAAGTGACTTATCCAAACGGCTCTTCAATATCCTATCAATATTCTGATAACCCAAACCAATTAGGGTTATTAATTGCAGCATATGACAGTAATCATCGAAAAGTGTCTTCTTGGACATACAGCAATAGTAATCAAGCAATTTCTAATAATCAACTTCAGTAAGTTCAACGGAAAGGTTTAACATGAAAAGAAAAAACAAGCCTCTTAGACTCAAACTTATCGCCAGCTCACTGCTCACTGTATTTGCTTTGAGCAATGTTTATGCAGAACAAGGGCAATACGATTTCACATATTCCGATAAACAAACACAATACTCGAATCCTCTTGGTGGTAAGACCACAGAGACATTCACAACGATTAACGGAAAAAAAGTCTCAACCCAAGTCATACAAACACTTCCTAACTCAAGCACACAGATAACAACAAAATATGGCTATGACGCTAACGGGCGACCGGCCTATATCAAATACCCTAATGGGGCTGAAACTTTTTACTACTATAGCGATGCAGGGCTACTCGACTCTAAAATAGAAGCAAAGGGTACACCACTAGAGCTACGAACCTCCTATCAATGGGATACAACAACTCGCTTACCAACATCTGTGTCGATTAATGGCTTTTATACAAAAAAGTTTACTTATGATAAGCATGCTCAACCATTATCAGTTACCCTCACTGACGGACAATCTTCACGAGTATGGCAATACACCTATGATAAGAATGAACTAGTATCAACATCACAAGCGCCATACAATACACCTGACCAGTTAACACACTATAAGTACGCTAATGGGCTGTTAAGCTCCATAACCAACTCTCTTGGACAAACCACAACGTTTGATGCTTATGATGCTGGTGGTTATCTAACACAAAGTACCGGAGCCAATGGTGTTAAGACAACGTATTCCTATGACCCGATGGATTTACTGACGGGGGTGACGGTTAATGGAGCCACCACACAATATAAATATGATGATGATAATCATATTTCAGAAATCGTTTTGCCCGATGGAGTAACGAAGAAATTCACATATAACTACTGGGGCCACTTAAAAGATAAAACAGACAGTCAAAGTAACCAGGTTATTTACACCTTAAACTCTCTAGGAGAGCCTATAGAGCAAACAATCAAAACCAAGGCTGGCAATAGATTAGAGAGTAATAAATACACTTATGATGGCTTTGGAAGGTTATCATCTATCATTGACGCTTATGGCAACACAATCAAGTATCAATATGATAACAGTGGTAATATTAGTTCAATCATTGATGCTCTTCAGCACACCTCAACTAGTACCTACAATGCCAATAACCAGATAGACAAAAGCACAACCGCATTAAAGCAATCTGTTAGCTATACATATGACCCTCTAGGACATATAACGAGCGTCACCGATTATAACGGGAATAAAACAACATATACCTATGATAAATATGGTGACCTTATCGAGTTAAATAGCCCTGATAAAGGTAAGATAACTTATAGCTACAATGCGGCTGGGCAATTAACACAAGAAACAGTAGCAAACGGTATCACAGCTCAATACTCTTATGATGCTCTTAATCGTTTGACCAATATTAAATATCCTCACTCAACCATCCATTACACTTTTGATCAGGGAGCTTATGGCAAAGGCCGCTTGTCGAGTGTTGCAACAGACCAATCAAATGTTGCTTTTACGTATAACCCTTGGGGCAGTGTAACTTCAGAAGCTTATACCGATGGGCAAAAGCAATTTAAAGTAAATTATGACTACAATATTGCACAACGCCTTCAGTCAATCACTTATCCAAGTGGAAAAAAAGTTACATTCAGCTATGATAACGATGGTCGAGTCAATACAGTTAAGCTAGACGAAACGGCCATTGCAACTAATATAAAGTATTTACCCTTTGGCCCAATGAACTCAATGAAACTGGGTAACGGGGCAACTCTTTCGAGAGAGTACAACCTCAATTATCAACTCACTCACCAAGCAGTCAACAATTCAAGCGATGACAGCTATATTTATGATGCAAGTGGCAGTATTACTGAATTTAAGAATAATCTAACACCGACAGAAAACAAAACCTATAGTTACGATGCAACTGATCGCCTCACTAGTGTTAAGTCACAGCTTGAAACAATCAACTATACCTATGATGCTAATGGTAATCGACTCACAGAAGCCTCATCTTCAAAAGGCCAATCAAATAATCAATACAACTCAAAAAATAATCAGCTAGTTAACTCTGCATCAAAGACTGTTACTCATGACGCTGTAGGAAACATTACTGCACTTGGTGATGAAGCCTTCACTTATGATGACCAGAAGCATTTATTAAGCGTATCAAAAGCCGGGAAACCTCTAGCTTCGTACAGTTATAACGGGTTAGGACAACGCATCAGTAAAAAATATGGCAGCAATGAGGCTTACTATATTTACGACCTTAATGGGAAATTGATAGAAATTAATGATAATGGGAAAATCACAGACTTCATCTATTTAAATAACGAGCCTTTAGCAGAAGTCACACAAGGACAAGTATATTACTTCATCAACAACTCGCTGGGGACTCCTGAATATCTCGTTGACAGCGCAAATAAATCGCAATGGCATGGCAATGTTTATCCATTTTCAGTCAATGCTTCAGGGAGCGTTAATCAGCCTTTACGCTTTGCTGGTCAGTTAGACGATGCTGTTACAGGGTTGGTTTATAACAACGCTCGAGATTACATCCCAGGTTTAGGAAGGTATTTGCAAGCAGACCCTCTTGGGTTAGCAAGCGGTTCGTTGAATAATTATGCCTATGTCGCTAACAATCCTGTAAATCTAAGTGACCCTCATGGAACTTGTATCGAAGATGCATGCATCGTTGAAGGTGCTGCTGTTGCAGCCGTTGTTGAAGAGGCTGCACCAATAGTTGCAGAAGTTGGTGAATATGTTGCCGAGGAAATTGAGCAGGGTGTTAACAGTGTAATTGAGTACTTTGAAGGCTCATCAGAACCAGCGGCCATCGCAGATGAAACTGGCGCTTCATCAGAACAAATATGTATCCCTAAAATTAATGGTAGAAATCCGATTAATAGTAAGTATGCTGGGCAAACGCATCCGTCTGGTGTAAAATTCAACGATCAAGGGTTTCCTGACTTTAGTCCTTACTCAAGAGCAGAGACTCAAATTGAGGGCTTGACTGGGAGATATAGCACTGATGAACGATTAGCTAATCAGGATATAGGACTCTCTAGTACGCCAGAAGGTTATGTCTGGCACCATGTTGAGGATGGTGAAACTATGCAACTAGTACCTAAAAACATTCACAGGGCAGCAAGGCACACAGGTGGAGCGGCAATTATCAAGAATGGTGGTTTTGATTAATGGCAGTACAAGCAAAAAATTTCAAAAGTTTGACTGATACAGAAATAAAGGCTTTTGAGGAGCGCAATAAGCTAAAAATACCACAAAACTTCATTGGATTTCTACACCGGTACAACGGTTCAACTCCGGAGACTAACAGCTTTGAGAAAACATATAGCGTTAATAATTTCATAGAGCTAAGTAAGTTTAAGGAGGAGCTGCCTAATGAACTTAACATTAAGGACTTTCTCCCATTTGCTGAAGATGGTTGTGGTAATTATTTTTTACTAAGGTTGCATGATGGTGCAATCATTTTTTGGGACCATGAAATTGAAGAACCAGACTCATTACAAAAAATAGCAAATAACATTACTGAGTTCGATAAGAAGCTTATTCGTGATGAAGAAAATATTAATGATATTATTAGTAAAAATGATGTCACTTTCAAAAAGAAGTGGATTGACCCCGACTTTGAAAGAGAAATGATAGAAAAAGGACTAATGAACAAAAAGTAATCCTAATTAAGAGAGTTATATTCAATACTAGAGCAACCCACTCAATTTAGAGTGGGTTTATCATTTTAATAGGTGGATAAATGCATTCCTTTACCTTCTCTCCATCTGACCTGACTCTTTACATGGAAAGCCCTTTTGCTCTATGGATGAATCGTTACGCAAAAGAATACCCAGACTATGCACCAACTCCTGATTCAGAAGACCTAATGGGCAATATGCTACAATCCAAAGGGGATGAGCACGAGCACGCTATTTTGCAAACCTTTATCTCACAAGGGCTAAGAGTTGTTGATCTGAGTCATGTCCATAACAGACAGGCAGCTACAATTGAAGCCATGCAAAATGGCGTTGATGTTATCTACCAAGCGGAGTTATCACTACCTCCTTTTCATGGCTACCCAGACTTCCTAGTAAAGCAAGAAGGTCAAAGTAACTTTGGCAATTACCAATATCAAATTCAAGACACTAAGTTAGCTAAAGAAGTTAAGCCACATTTCATCATTCAATTATCTTGCTATGCTGAAATGCTTGCTCAAATTCAAGGCAGCTCTTCAAATGAAGCAGTTGTTATTTTAGGCAATCAAGAACGTAAAGCATTTAGAATTCACGATTACAGTTTTTATTACCAAGCACTCAAAACTCGCTTCCTTAAAGACCAAAGCAATTTCGACACTAACAAACAGCCTAACCCAGCTTTATTCAGCTCGTGGGGTCGATGGTCAGATTATGCAAAACAGTGCCTAGTTGAGCAAGACCACTTATCTCAAGTTGCCAATATCACACGATCACAGATCAAAAAGCTCAATACAGCAGGCATTATCACGATGCAGCAGTTAGCGAATACCGATCTAAGTAGCATTTCTGGGCTAAATCATGGTGCTTTCAAACGGCTAAAAGCCCAAGCAGCAATCCAAAAAGCCAGCGCTGGCAAAGAGAAGCCTCTGTTTGAAGTTATGATTCCTGAAGTTGGTGAACTACAGGGCTTAGCTCTATTACCACCTGCATCACCATTGGATATATTTTTTGATATTGAGGGTTATCCGCTAGCAGAAGGCGGCTTAGAGTACCTATGGGGCAGTACCTACTTTGATGAACACGGAGCGCGCCAATTTAAAGACTTCTGGGCGCATAACGAGGCCGAAGAAAAAGCAGCTTTTCAATCTTTCATTCAGTGGGTGTATCGACGCTGGAAAAAAGACCCTCGAATGCACATCTATCATTATGCGAACTATGAAATTGCAGCCTGCCGTAAGTTAATGAGCCGATATGGTATCTGTGAGTATGAGGTTGATCAATTATTACGCAACGAAGTCTTTGTCGATCTGTATAAAATCGTAAAAGGTGGAGTGTTGCTGGGCGAGCCTCGCTATTCAATCAAAAATGTCGAACACCTTTACCGAGAGCAACGCGACACCGAGGTCGGCAGTGGTGGGGATTCTGTTGTTGCTTACGAACAATGGCGCAGTGCGCCGGATGGTGAGACATGGCAGAACTCTGATATTTTAAAGAATCTACGCGATTACAATATTGATGATTGCAACTCAACACAGGAACTGGTTGACTGGCTAAGAGATCAGCAGCAACAAAAGGGGATTGCTTATGCCGGACGAACCGAGGTTATTGAGGCTGAAGCAAGTGAAGAAATCAATGAGCGCACACAGTTTCGTGATCAATTGTTAAAGCAAGCTAGCGACTTCCCTGAGTCAGCAGAAGATAAGTTAACCTATAACCTTGCTTGGTTAATTGAGTTTCACCGGCGTGAGGCTAAGCCTGTATTCTGGCGACTGTTTGAGCGTTTAGGGTTAAACCACGTCGAGTTGATTGATGATTTAGATTGCTTGGCATGTTGTGAGCGCACACAGACAGCCCCCTACAAACTAACACCACGCAAAAAGAAAATGGTGTATGAATATTCCTTTGATACTCAGCAAGAGTTTAAAGCAGGCACCACTAAATACTATCTACATGGTGAGCAAAACGACAGTGGGTTTAACAAACAAGTTGACCTTTTGAGAAAAGAAAGCCAACTTGAGCATGGAGTTCTATCTGTTGAAACGTCCGAAGAGCCACCTGAAGTCATCACATTAATACCAAATGACCATGTGCCGCCAGCGCCTATTCCTGACGCGCTATTCAAACAAATTAAACGAGTTGCTCGTCATGAATGTCCACCTTGTGCAGCATTAGACTTTTTGAAACGTAGCGTTCCTCGAATAAAAGGGCATATCCTAGGAGAGCCAATTGCTCCCAGTCATGATGCGACAGAACGGCTACAACAAATTACTCAAGCCGTTTTGAGTCTAGACCACAGTTATTTGCCGATACAGGGGCCACCGGGCGCAGGCAAAACATACACAGGGAAACACATTATTGCTGAGCTGGTCAAGAAAGGACTAAAAGTTGGAATCTGTTCTAATAGCCATAAAGCGATTAATAACCTTCTTATTGGCACCGCAAATTATTGCTCTGTTCAAGGGATTCAGGGTCATTTCGCTTGCACAAAAGATACAGGCAGTGAACTAACTGAAGCAGGCATCAGCATCATCAAGAATAAAGACTTAACCGACTACGTGAAGGAAGGCTGTGTTATTGGAACAACCGCTTGGGGCTTCTCCAAAGAAGATATGGCTGACCAATTAGATTACCTCTTCGTCGATGAAGCAGGACAAGTTTGTGTTGCTAATCTGATTGCGATTAGTCATGCCACAAAGAACATTGTACTCATGGGAGATCAAATGCAGCTTGGCCAACCTTCACAGGGAGTTCACCCAGCAGAAAGTGGCTTGTCCGTTCTTGATTATCTACTGCATGAAAGCCCAACCATTGAAGATCATATGGGAGTTTTCTTGCCCATCACTTATCGAATGCACTCCAAGGTTAACCAGTTTATCAGTCATGCAATTTATGCTGGCAAGTTAGAGTCTAGCCCGGATAATGACAGGCAAGTCATCGCTGTGCCAGAGGGCTATAGTGGGATGTTGGGTAAAGAAGCAGGGATTGTCTATGTGCCAGTAACTCATGAAGGCAATAGTCAAGCAAGCGATGAAGAAGTGGCTGTAATCAAGCAGCTTGCAGAAGAGTTAATCGGACGCTCTTTCACTGATAAAAATGGCAAACAGCGTAACATTTCACTCGAAGATATGCTCTTTGTCGCACCATATAATCACCAAGTGAACCAGTTACGCAGTGCTCTTGGAGAGGCAGCAAAAGTGGGTAGTGTTGATAAGTTTCAAGGCCAAGAAGCTCCGATAGTTTTCTTGAGTATGGCTGCCAGCTCAGCGAATGAATCACCAAGAGGCTTTAGCTTTTTGTTTGATAAGCATCGTCTGAATGTTGCTATATCTCGTGCTCAATGCTTAGCGGTTGTAGTAGCAAGTCCAAGTTTGACTGAGTCGCAGCCTGCGAATGAGGCTCAAATGAATATGATTAATACATTTCTAACACTGACAAATCAAACTTCTTCTAATTCAGCCGAGCATTCACAAATGAACGAATGGAGTATGTAGTTTGAAAAATACTCAATATAACTTCGAATTAACATGGTATAACTTACATTAACAAACTAGTAATTCGATTTCATTAGTCTTTTTTTTCAGGCTGTTATCGACATTCAAAACAATTTTTTTCTAATTGTTGTGCTATATGCCACATAACAACCGGAGCCACAGCATTACCTAGCGCTTGATAATTTACTGTCTTAGAACCTGTTAATTTAAATGACTCAGGGAATGACTGAATTCTTGCAACCTCTCGTGGAGTATACATTCGGTATCTACCACCAATCTTTAACACAGGATCTGTACTATTCAAACTCACTTTAGCTAAATGTGCGCTTACTGTGTTGCTAGGGCCTTCAATGCATTGAGCTCTTCCTTTGTTCATTATTTTATAGTTCTTTGTGTTTTTTAATCCTTCAACTGCTCTCTCACTGAAATAATATTTTTCTTCAATTGTTTCTTCTGCATCAAGAATCTTTTTTATTGGTACATAGCTTGAGCTGTTTCCCTGTGGGAACTCGAATTTCAAATAGTCTTTCTTTCTTTTGAATCCAACTATGAATACACGTTCTCTTTTTTGAGGAACACCAAATTTTACAGAGTTAAGCACTTCATATTTTACGTAATATCCGGCTTTTTGGAACTCACTAATTATTAAAGGAAATGCTCTTTTTTTATTTGCTGAAAGTATGCCTTTTACATTTTCTGCAACAAAAAATCTAGGTTTGTGATGCTTAAGAATTCTACACATCTCAAAGAATAATTTCCCTCTGTCATCCTTAAACCCCAGTCTTGGAGGATTTTGCGCAGAAACTGAAAATGCTTGGCATGGGAACCCCCCTAGCAAAATATCATGTTTAGGAATCTGATTTTCTTTTAATTCAGTTACATCTTTATGCAGACATTTATGATCGAAGTTGTTGTTGTAAATGTCGCAGGTTGGAAGATGAAAATCCATAGCGAACTTTATGCTGAATAAATTTCTTTTATAAAAATTATTTAGATAATAAAACCCACCTAACAAGCCTAAGTCCATCCCACCCAAACCTGAGAAAAGGGATACAGCTGTTAGACTTTTCATAGCAAAACCTCTTCAAAATTACCAGCTTTTTCATCATAAGTGATATCAGCCCCATGCCTTGGAGTCATGTTAATAACATCATTTTTATACAAGCCTACAGGATTGCGCATAATAAAGAGGGATACGGTATTTGACGAAATCATTAACCTATATATATAGTAGGCATCTCTAAAAGTGTTAGCAGCTTCCCATTCGTTGGGAGTCATATGAAAGCGCTGAATGCTAAGTTTGTTTCGGCTAATCGTCGTTTTAACTTCAATACAGCGTTTATTTTCTGTTGTTCCTTCATGTGAAGCTACATCGAACCCCAAAGCAAATTCTTCCGGGATTTTTTTGACTTTTTTCGCTAAATCTGGTCTTTCTATATTAGTTAGTCTAATTTGCTCATGCTGAATAGTAATTGCTTCTCCAACATCACCAATATCTTTAGTTCTAATTTTTTTTCTAATTTCTTGCTTTCTTCTTATGCTGTTAAGGAGTTCGACTATGAAGCTACTTTCTTCTTGTTCTTCAGCTTCCGGCTCCACAATTTTAAAAATGTCGGTTTGGAATATCTTTGAATTTAACCCTGTGTTTACATACTTGAACCAAGCTATTTGTGTTTTCGAGATATCTTGAGTTACTAAATCGGTTTTCCCATAGAGCCCTTCATATGCAGGAAAGTACTCTTCATTTGTAGTAATCGCATTAATAACTTCTAGCTCTATAGTTCTTGCATAGTACTTACCATTCGGCTTTCTATCTACAAGATTTGCTAGCTCCATATAGTCAAGAATATCGCCAGCATATCTCACAACATCGCCACGGCAATCATACTCTGAACCAGAATCCCTGTTAGCTGTAATCAGCTGGATAGTCTCTGAAACTGTGCGTCCATCTCTAACTACTCTCAAATCATTAAATATACAATGCGTTGCCTCTTGTTTAGAAATTCCAAACTTTTTTTTGTAGCTTTACTAGCTTCTATAAGAAGCTTTAGTATGTACTTTACAGGCTTAAATTTTACACCATTTTCTATCAATTCACGGACCCTATCTGGTTTAAGGTGTCCTCCAGGATATTGAAATTTAAAACAAAAAAACCTAAAAAACTCGATCAAATCCTGCTCTTCATTTAAAGTATAAGCCATCTTGCTTGGCTTGCTTCTACCATCTTCACTATATTCTACTAGACCAAGCAGAGCGCTTATTTCAGTTCTCCAATTATCTATAGTTTTCTTGGCTTTCAATGCATTCCCGGGAAACAGTTTAATTGCCTGACTCAGGCGCTCAGAAAACTCATCATTTGGCAACTCCCCAATAGTACAAATCTCACTGGCCATATACAAAAGGACATTTTCCCTGTTGTTTTTGAATCTTGGCCTACAATGGTGAAGTCTAATATGAAACTCTTCTGGAACCTGATACATTGCAACCCCTATAAATGCTTTTTCAACTGTTCGCCCAATACTCTTCCTAAAATGGGTGGGACAGCATTACCTACTTGCTTATATTGGCTTGTTTTTGAACAAAGGAAAACGAATTTATCTGGAAAAGATTGTAACCTAGCGGACTCTCTCACAGTAGGGACTCTGTTGAACTTGTAATGGAAGTGGTGGCGATGGCCAGTGTCTATAGTTAGGCTAGGCTTTTGGCTATTATACCTTGTCCATGCTATATTGACGTTTCTGATTCCCTTCAAGCTATCAGGCAAAGCCTTGTAGTTACCTCCATCTGGAACCAAAGATATAATTGAAACGGTTTTTTCAGTATGTTTTGTAGTTTCATGATTAAACACACCACTCGAACCAACTCTCATTTCAGCTTGATACAACGATTGACTTTCTAGTGGGTACTTAGCTCCATCCATTATTGATGATTCTACTAAATCAGATATAGCCTGCTCACAGCTTATCTTATTTTTCATATGAGTAGGTGAAGGAAAGTCAAATTGATCACCGCCCAATAGACCAACCATAATAAAGCGTCTTCTGTTCTGCGGCACCCCAAAATCAGAAGCTAATAAGTTGCGATGAGAAACTGTGTAACCTATACTCTCAAACTCTTTTACAATAGTATCCCTTATTTTTCCCTGATTCATTGAAGCTAGATTAGGTACATTTTCCATAATGAAAGCCTTAGGTTTAAAATGATCAACAGCTTTTAAAAATGCTGTATATAGTTTATTTCGAGGGTCATCTGGGTCTCTTTTCCCTGATATAGAAAAGCCTTGACAAGGTGGGCCCCCAACAATCAAATCAACCCCAGTTGGAAGATACCGATTGCTAACTTCATCAAAATTTACCTCAGACAAATCTTGACAATGTGTCTCAGAGTCTATATGGTTCGCCTTAAAGGTTGTTAATGCATCTTGCCAAATGTCAATACCAAGCTCAATATCAAAGCCAGCTTGCTCAAGGCCTAAAGAGAGCCCTCCACAACCACAAAATAAATCTAATACCTTCAAAACACACCTCTCTGAAATTTATACAATGAGAATATACAGGATAATACATAGATATCAATTATTTTCTGAGTGGATTTAGTTGGCCACATTCCCATTTTGTAACACTTTGAGAGTGTCTCATATTTAACCTAAACTATCGTCTTAACTAAGTTTGTGGTGCTATCCCATTGATAGTGTTTTTCAACTATTTTTTTGCGGCAATGGCTTCCTTTTGTGGTAGCGGTAGATTCTAATTAAATATTATCCATTAAAATCAATCACTTAAAATTTAATTCATATAGCTATATTGCTTCAGAAAGGCCTTGTCCCATACGAAATCTCCAAAACCATATTATTAGTTATACATTCTTCAGCATAGACAAGACTTTTCTGGCTAGTTATAACCCTAACGCCGCGCTCAACTTTTTTTAAAGCCTGATGTTATCTAGCCTTATAAGCTAGTCATTCATAAATTAACAACCTAAAAGCAAGCTATACCGTGCCCTCTAGGTGAAAAGTTGAGCACAGCGTTAAGGGTTTAAATTAGAGCACGGCCTAGCCTTAAACAACACCCTCGGCAAATTCTTCACCCCAGACTGCTTCACCACTAGCCTGTCCAACACGGACATTGGCGCAGTCTTATAACAGTAATGCGCCCAAGCTGCCTTATAATCCGCAAAATTATAAGGCGGTGGCGAGCAGGATTTGAGCATGCTTTGCGGAATCCCTTTATTTTCACCTTGAATCGCAACCGCAGACCAGTCATCAAATATCATGTCTTGACCTCGGTTACAGTAACGATACCAAGGCCCAAGGTATAGCTCATGCTCCACTTGCTGAACTGTCGAGATTGATTGAGCGGCAAGGTTTTTGTTGTTTTTTGCAGGAGTTTCCTCTTCTGGGTTAGTAAGGCGTGGCTCATCAATTACATGAATATAGTCCGGCTCTCTAAGCGCCGCGCCACCACGTCCCATATTGCCCCATTCAACCGTTAAATAACGATCAGTGTTTAAGTGCTCATTATTACTCGGCACATAGCTATGAGGTGCAGGCTTTTCAGGCGGTGTTGTACATGCAGCCGTAAGCGCAGTGAGCATCATTGGCAACCAAAGTTTCTTCATTCCAGTTCTCTCAGTGATTCATCGTGCTTCTAGTCTACGATCACTTTTTTACAGCTAACCCCGGCTTCATGTTCATTTTTGGTTCCAAAGCCGGGGTAAAAGGCAAATTGGTCGTGTGATCATAGTGCTAAACAAGGGGGAAGCATGAAGATCACACGCAAAATTAAAAATATCTGGTCAGCGTTAATGGCTGAAGAGCCACCGACGAAGAAACTAAAAGAAGAGGCTAAGCCACAACCAACCGAACAGCCTGTCACCATCGATATGATTCGCAAAGGTCATTTTGATGATGATAAAGTCCCTCGCTATCCACCTTTTGCAGAGGGTATTCCCTTTAAATCTTTAGAGCAGGTGATTGCCACACAAAAAGATTGGATAAGCCGGATTCAACTTTCGATTGGTTTTCCTGACGAAGATTTTAATCGCTGGGTGATGCCTGTGATTCACAGCTATGCATCTTTTGTTCACTTATTACCAGCCTCGCAAATGCACCACCATCGAGGAGCAGGAGGCTTGTTTCGGCACGGACTTGAAGTCGGCTTTTTTGCAACACAAGCCTCGGAAGCAGTGATATTTACAATGGAAGGCACACCACGTCAACGCCGTCTGAATGAACCTGTTTGGCGACTTGCCACCTTTTATGCTGGCTTACTTCACGATGTCGGCAAGCCGTTGTCTGATTTGTCCGTTACTGACAAAGAAGGCACGCAGCGTTGGAATCCTTATGCAGAATCACTGGCAGACTGGGCGGTATCGAAGGGTATTACTCAGTACTACTTGCACTGGCGACACAGTGAAAACCGCCACAAACGTCATGAGCAATTTTCTGTACTCAATGTCGAGCGCATGATTGGCAAAGAGCGTTTGGATTATTTGGCTGAGAGCGGCCCTAAAATTCTACAGGCCATGCTTGAAGCCATTTCTGGTGCAGAAACCACACAGCAAATTGCCAAGCTCATGAAACAAGGTGATCAAATGAGTGTGAAGCGAGACATGGAAGCCAGTCGTCTTGAAGTTGACCAATTCTCCTATGGAGTGCCCATTGAAGCCTATTTGTTTAACGCCATGAAAACCTTGCTCAATGAGAAAACATGGAAGGTGAATGAACCCGGTGCAAAAGTGTGGGTACTAGAGCAGGGGGCATTTATTGTTTGGGAAAAGGCGGTGCCCGATATTATGGAGGTCATCAAAAAAAACCAAGTGCCGGGAGTCCCTAGCAATGCAGAAACGCTTGCCGATATTTTAATCGAGCGTGGCCTAGCTGTTGCGAACTGCCTAGAAAATGAAGTGCAGTATAAGTTTTGGAAGATCAATCCAAAAATCAAAGTCAATGAGCAAGAGGTTGAATTTAAATTTTTAGCTCTTCACTTGGAATCTCCTGAACTCATCTTTCCCGATGTTGTGCCTAAAGCCGTGGATGGTGCAGTTGAAATGCTAGAAGATAAAAGCAAGTCAGATACGGACACAGAAAATAATACTCAGTCCAACACGAACATTGAGCTTAACTCTCAGTCACAAACGGACATTGAAATAAAAGATGAATGTCAAAGCGTGACAGGCAAGCCACAAACAATTGATGATCTATTAAAAATTGCCGGAGTAGAGGATGAAGAGAACCATTCTAGCGACAGCGATGTAGAACCTCCTCTGGAAAGTTATTCGGCTGATCTTGAGCACAATGATGAAGACAACACAGAGCCTCCACCTCTCGATTATCTTTTTGAGGAGTCAACGTGTTCGCATGAAAGCAATGACCAGAACGAAGAAAGCTCATTGGAACAGGTGCTCGCACAAGCAGAGAAAAACAATAATTCTGCTTTAGAGGTTGATTGCTCGCATGCGAGCAATTCTAACCCCTTAAACATTGACGAGGTTGTTGGTGATGTTTTAAGTAATTTAAATCAAAACCAAGCCTCTAAAAATGTTAATGACACAAATTGCTCGCATGCGAGCAAAATAAACGCCTTAAACAAAAAAGAGAATAACAGTAAAGCAACTAAAGAGTCTTTAACCAAAAAACCTGTTATTGATGCAGAATGTTCGCATGCGAGCATTTTTTTAGTCAGAAACAAAAAATCAAAAAAAGAAGCCGACTTTCTAAATGAAGCCAAGCTTGCGATACAGTCTTATCCAGATCATCATGTCTTGCTCACTCTCCTTGAATCTCTAATTAATCGCAAACAACTCAATGAAGGGCTTCGACAAAATAACGCTCAGTTTATTTTGATTGAAACTATTGCCTTTGAAGGTGTGGATGAAAAAGAGTGTATTGCTCAACTCTTCTCATCAGGAATTGCTGTATTTAACCCTGCATTTCCTATTTCCCAAGCCACCGAATATAAAGCCATTAATGCACGAGGGGTCGCTTTATCAAAGCCAATATCACAAGAATTATTGCGCTTGCTAGAAAAGTATCAATTAAAACTGACCAAGAAAAAAAGCCAACGTAAAGGGTCAGGCGGCACAAAAGATTTAGCCTCAGAGGTTATCGAAGACATACTCACGCGCAAAGAGCGCTATGTGAAAAGCCCAATCTATGAAGATAAAGACTGGTATTACCTTTCTTTGGAGAGTTTAGAAAACGATTTAAAAACCATAGGAGTCAGCTTGTCTTCGCTGAAAATGTCATTCCGCCTTGATTCACGAATCAAAATTGAAAACCAACAACTATTTGTGAGGAAAAATGGCCATTAAATATAATCCACTCGAATACGATGTCACATGGCGACCCAACTACGAATTTGCCATTGTTGCAGGTTGGGGCACTGCTGCACTGGGCTGTCTTGGCCTAGCAGAACTAATGGGACAACCGCTCACGTCAGCTTTTATTGCCAGTTCAGTTTGTGCTCTACTTGGCTGCACCCGTTTACGCCAGGCAGTTCGTTTATACAAGATACAAAAACATGTTCATGGACGTGCTTTGGAATTTATAACCCTCGATGAAGTGAAAGATTTAATCGAAGGACACACTGACCAGCTCTGGCTTGGGTATGGCTTCCTATGGGAGAACACACATGCTCAACGAGCATTTGAAATATTAAAGCGCAATCAGAGTGAGATATTAAAGCGTCACAACAAAAGCCCTGATATGGGGATGACTTGGATACATGGGTTAGAACATCAGGAACATAAAGTCTATCAACCTATGAAACATGTTGAAGGGCATACATTAATCTTAGGCACTACAGGCTCAGGCAAAACACGTTGTTTTGATACTTTAGTTTCACAAGCCATATTACGCAATGAAACGGTAATTATCATTGACCCGAAAGGAGATAAAGAATTATGTGATAATGCAGAGCGCGTTTGCAAAGCAATGAATCAGCCTGAACGCTTTGTAAAATTCCATCCAGCATTTCCTGAATCGAGCATTCGCTTAAACCCCTTGCGTAACTTTAGCTCAGGCACCGAACTCGCCAGCCGAATTGCCGCTTTGATTCCCAGCGAAGGCGGTGGCGACCCTTTTAAAGCCTATGGACAAATGGCGCTCAATAATATTGTGCAAGGCTTACTCTTTACAAACACTCGTCCTGACTTAAAGGCATTGCGCCGCTATATCGAAACAGGGGAGGCCGGACTCGTCGTTGATGCAATTAGTGCTTATGCATTACGTGTCATCGGTGAAAGTTGGTTAACAGAAGCGGCAACTTATTTAGATCGTGCGAAAACACTACAGTCAAAAGCAGCAATGCTAATGAAGTATTATCAAGAAAAAATCCAACCCCACTACCCCAACTCTGACCTAGAAGGGTTATTGGGTATGTTTCAGCATGATAAAACCCACCTCTCTAAGATGATTGCGTCCTTATTACCAATTTTAAATATGCTGACATCCGGTGAAATTGGTCATTTATTATCACCTGACGTGAATGAATCCAGTGACACCCGGCCTGTGATGGATAATTCAAAAATCATTAATAATGGCATGGTCGCTTATATTGGTTTAGATTCTTTAACCGATGGCATGGTCAGTGCCACCATTGGCTCCATTTTTCTCTCTGACTTAACCGCAGTGGCTGGCAATCGCTATAACTATGGTGTCAATAACCGACCTGTAAATATCTTTGTTGATGAGGCCGCGGAGGTCATTAACGACCCTTTTATTCAGCTTCTTAATAAAGGCCGTGGCGCAGCGATGCGTTTATTTGTTGCTACTCAAACCATTCCAGACTTTACCGCACGACTGGGAAATAAAGATAAGGCGCTACAAGTACTTGGCAATATCAATAATGTATTTTCACTGCGTATTAATGACCCAGATAGCCAAGAGTTTGTTGTCAATAACATCCCTAAAACGCGCGTGAAATATGTGATGCGAACGCAAGGCATCTCCACAAATACCAATAACCCAGCCACTTTTGGCGGCAACACAGGTGAGCGACTTATGGAGGAGGAAGCTGATTTATTTCCAGCGCCTCTTTTGGGAATGCTCCCCAATCTCGAATATGTCGCCAAAATTTCAGGCGGCTATATCTACAAAGGCCGACTTCCTATTCTTGTTGAAAATAAGGAGACTCATTAATGTTCACAGAAGATCAAATTTATGGAACACCACTTGCTGAAATGCAAGTGATGAGGCAAAACCGCAGTCATACACTGCATTTTCGCTATCCTAATGCTAAGCGTGTGCCTCGGTCACGCTCTGACTATTACCCCCTATTTTGTGTATTAAAAAAACGGTGGCCATTAGAAGCCGATGAATTAGAACAGCTTCATAGCCAGTGGCGCTATGCAAAGGATACCACTCAACAATGCCTTCGCATTGTTTCTGAGCATTTAAGAGGCCACCGCCCCAGTTGGCGCAATGACCCGATAATTTATTCAATTTTCAGCTATGCCATTCATCACTATGCATATGCTCGATTTGCATCTGACCGTAGAGATCACCCAAGTGCACTTTCATTCGCTATTTACATTGATGCGCTTTGTGAAGCTATTTGCAAAACAATGCAGTTCAAAGTCGTTGATGAAGCTCGTGATGAGTCTTGGACATTGGACGATAAAATTCCATTTTCATTCTGGTTAGGCATACGCAACGATAAATTTCTGATCGTTGAGCCTTATCAATACCGTGATGAGGCCGCAATTCGCCGTTGGCTCGTCGATGAGTTCATTGTTGGTCGTGCAGAAATTATTATGAAGAGGTTTGACTATGAAAAAGTCCTTGAAACTGGGAATCTGGTTACTAATATTGGAAATATTAATCGTGAGCCTTTGTTTGCCCAGCTCACTCGTCAAGAATTGCTCGGTCAAGGAGGCAGAATACGTTTCCGCAAGCTTGGGGAAAAACGAAGAACTCTGGATAGTGAGCCAATCGACAACATTATTCCATTCCCTTTTCGTGACTAGCGGTATATATCAAACCTTACATCATTTTTTTATTCCTCCCAAAGAGGTGCTACAAAAAGATGATTTTAAGCGTATTAGTTCACCTTGGTATCAATGGGTTGATGGGCGATTACAAACGTTTGCCTATGTCATTTATCAACTTATCTTGCGAGTGATTTTATTCGTGGCGTTATTACCCTATCTCAGCGTACTGTTTCTGGCTGCACTTTTTGACGGAGTGATGACCTGGAAACTTAAACGCACTAACTTTGACTATACAAGTCCCGTATTTCATCGCTTTGGTTGGAATTTATTTACACATTTGATGCTAGGACTCATGATGCTGTTTTGGTTGCCTTTGCCCTTGCACCCATTACTGATTTTTATTGTGATGATTATCGTCTGTGTCGTATTTGGGTTTTCAGTAGGACATGTACAAAAACGAATCTAAGATGACAAGAATATTGGTCGTAACAGGCCAATATTCAAATTAGCCTGCTTTTTTTGTATTGATAAAATACTCACCATGCTCATCAAGAAATACGTCATGCTCTTTGATAATGCTGTTAAGTGACTTCTCAATACTATCTAACAACGCTTTATTTGTTGATAGCGTATAAAGTAATACGCTCACTGTTTTAGGGATTTGAATTTCACCACGTTCATATTTACCGAAAGCAGACGGGCCACCACCAAAATACTCTCCGGCCTGTTCTTGCGTCCATCCTAATTTCTTCCTTGCTTTTCTCACTTCATCAGGAGTTAATACTTTATCAATCACTGCTCTAGCGGTTGCCATATCTTTTAAAGACGCTTTGTTGTCCGCAGGAGTTATAACAGCATCATCACAACGATCACACCATAAAGCAGGTTGGTTGATATAAAACTTTTCCTCTTTATAGGTATACTCAGTGCGTCGTGCTTCATGGACTGCGCCTTTAGCACCACACAGAGGACATCTTTGTGTTTTATTACTCATCACCATCACCTCTCTTTGAACGAAATAATCGTTTCTCCTGTTTCTGGGTTTTTTTGAAACTTAATATATAACCCAATGCCATTATATATGGGCTTATAAACATCTTGCCATGCAGTAAAACCCTCTGTGTATGGCTCCATCGTTTTGAAAAAGTCATCACTGGTTAATGCTTGAATCGCAGCAACCACATCGCTCTGAGTAAAGCCCAATGCTGTATACCCACGCACTGCCAATACAGTCATAACCAAGTTCGCAGGACAATTAAAAATGGCCTTGAGCGTATCAAGAGAATAGGTCGGCATCTCTCTGCATTCTTTACTCATGCTATAGTTTAGACCCAAAATCTACCAATATGGTAGATCATAACCAAACTTGAGCTAAAAATCTACCAATATGGTTTATTTTATATAGAAAAAATTACATAAAAGGTAATGAGAATAGAGCCAAGGCGGAGGGGTGGTTCCGCCTAGCTTGCTTGCTTTTTGTTTGTTTTAGTCTTTTTTGTCCCTGCAACTTCCAATGTACGGCCTATCCATCAGCCATTCTCTATCCATAATGAGCATCCAGCTCTGGCACGTTGCCGCTCTTCCTAAGCAACATAGCTAATCCGTTAGCTTTGGTGCCATGACCACTCCTGTGGCCAAATTCTGTAACATGTCTTCCTTTACTCGCTCAGTCCATTGAGCCTTTTCCTTTGCGGTTATCCTTACCGCTTGATTACAATGTACCACTCACAAGTTTGAGGACAACCACTCAAAAACATAAAAATGCGGTGAGACTTTATCTAAAAACCATAGAAGCAAGATAAATCAATAGGTTGCAGCCTTTTTTGCGTTACATCAAAAGCAAAAATAGCGCATCTTTCCTACACCCGTGTGAGATATATCTCACAAGCCTCCAAAAAAGCACTCAACGATTAAGTACATTCAATCGACGCTGCAAGTCAAAATTTGGTCTTTTAGCCCAAGTGCAAGCCTATGTTCCTGATTGACAATGAAGCAAGCCAATAATTTAGGAGCGTATTTATGAAGCCCATTGAAATTCCTCGTCGTGTTGATGAACCTCCTCACTTGCTCCTGTGGAGCATGGATGAGTTCTTGCCCATAGGCTTAGGTCTAGTTTTTGGGATTATGTTAGCCAGTGTTCCTATTTGCCTTGGCATCGGCTTGGTCATTGCTCATGTTTACAAACGCTTTCGTGACCAGTTTCCCGATGGGTATTTGTTACATCTTTTATATCGCTATGGATTCGTCAACCTCTTTGCTCGCTCACGCACTTTAATGAATCCCTTTGCCCGTATTTTTTATTCATAGGTGACACCATGAAGCTTGCTAACTACTTAAAAACATGGAAAGGAACAAAAGCAGAAAATCGTTGGAGCCGTTTATTCATCGCATTACTTCTTTTCATCAGTTTGATATTGATTGTTGCGGTATTGAATAAAAAAACCATCGTCATTATTCAACCCACAACACTCACTAAAGAAGCTCAAGTCAGCATTAACAGTGCTTCAGAGTCCTATAAGGAAGGCTGGGCCATGTTTTTAGCTGAACTCACAGGCAATGTCACACCAGCCACTGCCTCTTTTATTCAGGATAAGATCGGGCCACTGCTCGACCCTAAAATCTACCGTGAAGCGGTCAAAGCGATGCAAACACAGGTCAAGCAAATCAAGCATGATGGCATTACCTATCGCTTTGAACCCAAACAAGTCATTTACGAGCCTCAAAGCAACAAAGTGTTTGTTGAAGGCATTTCTTATCAAACCGCAACGACAGGCGAGACAGTCAAAGACGAGAAGACTTATGAGTACGTGATTGACATTGTGAATTACCAGCCGCTCATTCGCTACATCGATGTTTACCAAGGCCCACCTAAAACACTGCCTTACCTTAGAAAACTCAACGCCATGCAGCATGGAGTCAAACATGATGCTTAAAAAAATCACCTTGCTGATCAGCTTGCCATTAGTTGCCAGTGCCAATGTGCTACCTGACCTCCCCATTATGACCACAGCTTCTCATTCAGCACAAACCTGCTCAATCAATAAAGACTGTGATCATAAAAAGGGCACTGCGCCCATCAGTCACACCATCACACCACGACATGCTGTTTTTTCCAACGATGTGCCACTACGTGCTTCATCACAGGTCAGCTTAAAGCCCGGTATGAACGAAGTGCTTCCCATTGCATTAGGACACGCCAATCGAATCGTGACTCCATTTTCGTCACCCAAAGTCATCAAGATGGACAGCTCAACCACCATCGACATTAAAGACAATGTGCTTTATGTCGCCACTGAAAACCCAGCTCCGATCACACTGTATATTCGTGATGCCGGTTCAGAGTCGGTGGCTTTATCAATCACATTAGTGCCTAGACGTATTCCACCGCAACAATATGAACTCAACATCAAAGGTCAACAGCACTACAACTTCAGCAATAAGAAAGCGCAACGCTGGGAAGAATCCCAACCCTATATTGAGTCGCTACGCCTAGCATTACGTGACACCGCTTTGGGTAAAGTGCCGAGCGGTTATAGTCTTGGAAAAACACAGCCCAACGATGCGCTACCTCACTGTGCTCAACCCGGACTATCCTTTAGTTTTAATGGTGGCCAAACCATTGCAGGGCACCATTTTAAAATTCTGGTAGGCACCGTTCACAACGCCACACCCAACCCCATCGAACTCAAAGAATCTTCCTGTGGAAATTGGAATGTTGCAGCCGTTGCCGCATGGCCAAATGTTTTTTTAACCTCTGGCCAGTCCAGTGAGATTTATGTGGTGATGAATATGCCTCATCAATCGTTCTCTCAAGAGAGTCAACGGCCTTCGCTATTAGAGCAAGGAGGAGATCAACATGGGCATATTTAAACGGTTTTGGTTCAGTCTTAATCCAAAGTTTCGACGCTATGGCATGATTGGTGCGGTGTTAATTTCTGCAATTGGGCTGGTTTCTTTTTTTTCAGGAGGCTCTTCCAAAGCTCAAAATACCTCACGCCAAGCCACCATACGTCATGTTTTGACCGATAGCAGTCCACACAATTTCACAATGGATCAAATCGCCAAAAACATTGATGAGCTGCGCCGTGAAGGGCTAGAAAAGCAGCAACAAATTAAACAACTCAACGCGCAGTTACTCAAAATCAAAAAAGATTCATCAAATGCTTCCAAAGAGCAATATAAACAGCTCAGCCAAAAAATAGCCTACTTACAGGAGGAAAATAAACAACTGAACTCACGCATGCACCAAACAGGTGTTCAAACCATTGCCAATACGCCTCACTCTGAAGGTGATCATTACTTAAACCACCCGATTAATTGGCAAGATAAAAACGCGATTTTCGCCAATGCCCCCTTACCTCAATTGCCTGAAGAAAAGTCGAAAGAGGGGAGTATCACTTCTGTGCAAACCTACAGCGCACCAAAGCTAGATGACATTGGCAACAAAGAAAAAAGTGTGGCGCAAGACATGCAAAAAGATGACTTCTTATATATTCCAGCAGGCTCTATCCTGACAGGAACATTAGTCACGGGCATGGATGCACCCACCAGTGATGGCACTCAAGATCACCCTTTTCCTGCCTTGTTGCGCTTACAAAAAGAGGCCATTTTACCCAACAAATACAGTGAGGACATTAAAGAATGCTTCTTGCTCGTCGGCGGTTATGGTGACTTAAGTTCAGAACGTGTTTATCTGCGCGGCGAAACCCTGTCTTGTGTTCGTAACAACGGTGATGTGACTGAAGCTGAACTCAAAGGCTATGTTGCAGGAGAAGATGGCCTTGCCGGAGTGAGAGGGCGCTTAGTGTCACGCCAAGGCCAGCTTATTGCCAAGTCTTTTGTCTCAGGTTTCTTTGGTGGACTCGGTGAAGGCTTTCAAAAAGTGCCCGTGCCCACCATTAATTTTAGCAACGGTGATGCCGGTAGCTCCGTGCAATATCAATCCATGATGTCCCAAGGCATGTTCCAAAGTGCCGCAGCAAAAGGGGCAGGGGACTCACTTAAACGCATTGCTGATTTTTACATCAAGATGGCTGAAAAAATGTTCCCCGTGATTGAAATCAGTGCCGGTCGTCAGGTCGATGTGATTTTAGAGTACGGCGTAAAACTCAAAGTGAAAGCAGGAGATCAAGCCTAATGCGTGTTTTAGTTCTTGCTGCATTAGCAGTAGCCACACTATCAGGTTGCTCATCAATGTTTGCTATTGGCAACGATGATTTTGGTTGTAAAGGCATGCCAGACGGCATGATGTGTCAGTCTGCACGTGACGTTTACCACCAAACCAACAATGGCAACGTGCCATTACCCATGCACCCTAAAAAAGAAAACTCAACAGAGGAGAGTCATCAAGAAGCAACAATCACCAATGTTTCAGACAACCGAAGCCGTGCTTATATTGCACCGACTTTAGATGAAGGGCCAACACCTATCCGCACGCCAGCCAAAATTATGCGGATATGGGTTGCACCTTGGCAAAGCAAAGACGGGGACTTGAATGTGCCCGGTTATGTCTATACAGAGATTGAGCATCGTCGTTGGGTTATAGGTAATGATCAAGCCGAAAGCTCACCAACCGTGTTCCATCCTCTGCAAACCGTTTCATCAACAAAAAAACATAAATAATTAGGAGGCACTATGTTCGCCAATTCAAACTGTATTTCACCTGAACAAAAAGAGACCCAGCGTGTTGCGCTCTACGCATTTTATGCACTGACTCTCATCGCGGCATTTTTCTTTTTCATTGAACCTGCGATTGCAGGCTCGATTAACGCCGATGGCACACCCGGCTCGAACCCGAACAGTGACTTTGATGCCATATGGACAAAACTCAAGGATTGGGTCGATGGCTCTTTGGGGCGTGTTGTCTGTGGCTCAATGGTCTTGGTCGGTATTGTGGCAGGGATTGCTCGCCAATCCATCATGGCACTGGCAACAGGAACAGGCGGTGGTGTGGGCTTGTATTATTCACCCCTCATCATTGAAAAACTGTTCTCTGCCACTTTAGACGGCCTGCCTCATTATGCGCCGAGCTTAATCCACCTAAGCAACGGACTTTCATAAGCGTGGGGATTCTCCCCACTTTTTTCAATGGAGTTTTCTATGTTAAAAAAATTAATGGCCTTTACCCTTACTACACTTATCAGTGCTCAGGTTTTTGCCGAAGCCCCTGCTAAAATCAACCATATCTTTACTCTACCCATTAAAAGCATGAAAGTAGTGGACTCAAACGGTGAACTCTATTTTATGTCTGAAAATGGCCGCTATGTTTTTCGTGGTGAGTTGTTTGATGCTTGGTATCGCAAAGAAATTGATAATGTGAAAGACCTACAACAAACAGCCAACCGTTTAGATTTTAGCAAAATGGGCATTAAGCTCGATGGCTTAGCCACTTTAACTCTTGGACATGGCCCTAAAAAAGCCACTCTATTTGTAGACCCTCGCTGCCCTTATTGTCACGGTGTACTCAAAGACGCTCAACATCTAGTTAATGACTACACCTTTACTGTTGTGCCTGTACCTGCTTTGGGGGATAAATCTAATCAACTTGATAAAGTTTTAGCCTGCACAGCCAATAAGAAAAAAGCATTAGAGGCGCTGATTAATGAAAAAATAGACCAATTACCCCAGTCAAAAAAAGACTGTGACCTCAGTGCTTACAATAAAACACTCGTCACAGCACAAGTTTTAGGAATCAATGGAGTGCCTGTGGTTATCGCTCCCGATGGCAGAATGATGCGTGGTCGCCCTCTAAACCTTAAACGCTTTTTGGAGGCATAGCATGTTTATCAAGCGCAGTTTTTTCTCCGATGAAACCATACCAAAGTCTGTGCGCTGTTCTTCTTTAATTCCAGCTCAAGCCTACAATGCTGAAGATGAACTCTATCTTACCGATGATAAAAGCCTAGGTTTTGCGTTTTTGTGTGAGCCGATTAATGGAGTTAATGACACTTTATTTGAAGAAGTGAAGTCATTTCTAAATGGGGATTATCCTGCGGACTTTCTTATGCAATTTTGCTTGTTTCGCTCTCCTGATATTTATAAACAAATCTCTCAGATTTTTAATATCCGCAAGCATTTTTATGACAAAGATATGAATGAGGTCATCAAAAAACGAGCTGATTTTTTACTGAGTAACACCACGAAACCCATTAGCAAGCGGATTAGCAGCCGAATATCCGATGTAAAGCTTATTGTCTCCTGTAAAATGCCTATTGCCAACAACCAACCTACAGAAGATGACTTGGTACGTTGTGCTGAGTTAAAAAATAAAATCTACAGCAGCCTAGATGCCATAAAGTTATACCCCATCAATATCAACCCTGACATTTATATTCGCCTGCTTGAAACAATGATGAACTGGGAAGAAAATGCAGGCTGGCGTGAGTTCGAGTCAACTCGAATGCAATGGGATGAAGAAACGCCAATCTCAGAGCAAGTTTTTGATTATGGTAAAGAGGTGGGAGTTTTCAAAGACCATATCAAAATTGGCGACACATACACACGCACCTTATCAGTCAAAACGTTTCCTAAAACCCTACGCTTTGGTGATGCAACCGCTTATTCAGGCGACTGGATTGCGGGAAGTGATAGTAAGTCTGCCGTTAGTAATAACTACATGGTTGTCTGCAACATGTTTTTTCCAAAAAGCGATAAGGAGAAAAGCAAGGTTGAGCGAAAGCGAACTTTTACTGTGCGTCAAGCTTATGGGCCACTATTAAAGTTTGTTCCTGTTCTTGCAGACAAGCATCATGACCTTGATCTCATGTATAAATCGATGTCACGCAACAGCTCTAATCCCATACGCATTAGTATGACACAGGTATTGTTTGCTAAATCACTAAAAGAGTTGGATGAAATTACTTCAAAGTCAGACAAGTACTGGCACTCGAAAGGGTTTAACTTAAAAGCAGACGTTCACATTAATCTGCCAGTTTTACTAAATGCGTTACCACTGGGTGCTGACCGCTATGCAGTACGTGACTTATTTCGATACAAAACCATGACCTCAGAGCATGCCTCAGTGATTGTGCCTTTATTTTCAGAGTGGAAGGGCACAGGAACACCACATGTTTCATTAATTTCACGCAATGGACAGCTCATGAGTTTTTCACTGCATGACTCTAATTCCAATAAAAATGCAATTATCGCTGCGGAATCTGGAAGTGGTAAATCATTTTTCGTAAACGAGCTTATCCTTTCTTATTTATCTGAAGGTGCTCAAGTGTGGGTGATTGATGTCGGACGCTCTTATGAAAAATTAGTCAACACGCTGGGCGGTTCATTTTTACACTTCGGTGCGAGTTCTGATGCCTGTATTAATCCATTTCCAATGGTCGAATCCTTAGTGGGTAATAAAGAAACTGAAGATGAAGGTGAGGAAGATGCCATTATTGGTATTTTACAGGCAATGGCCGCGCCAAATGAAAAACTGTCGGACTTACAAACTTCTCAACTTAAAAAGCATTTACATGATGTTTGGGCTATTCATGATCGAAACACGCTGATTGATCACATCGCAGAATCTCTACTCACCGATAAAGATCAGCGTGTCAGAGATGTTGGCACTCAACTTTATGCGTTTACAAGTAAAGGGGCATATGGCAGATATTTTAATCGTGATAATAATGTTGATCTCAATGGCTCATTTACCGTGCTTGAACTCGAAGAGCTGAAGGGGAAAAAAGACCTACAAAAAGTAGTACTTCTTCAATTGATCTATCAAATCCAGCAAGAGGTTTATCTAGGTGATCGTGACCGCAAAAAGATTGTGATTATTGATGAAGCCTGGGATTTATTAAGGCATGGAGACACCGCCGTTTTCATGGAACATGCTTACCGTCGATTTAGAAAATACGGCGCTTCAGCCGCTATTGCCACTCAGTCCATCAGTGACCTGGATAGCACCAAAGGAAGTGCAGGGCGAGCTATTGCTGCGAACTCAGCAATTACGTGCCTGCTTATGCAAAACCCTGAGTCGATCAGTGAAGTAAAAGAGTCAAAACGCTTAGTCATGTCTGAACCTGCATTCAGGCTCCTTGAGTCCGTCAGAACTTTATCTGGTGAATATTCTGAGATATTCATCAAGATGAAAGAGTCTTTGGGCGTAGGTCGCTTAATTGTCAATGATTTTCAGAAGTTGCTTTATAGCACGCACCCGGATGATGTAAATGCAATTAAAAATCTCACTGACCAAGGCTTAAGCGTGAATGAAGCAATTAGTAAGCTTTTAGAAAGTGGTTACTTAAGTTAAAAAGTTAACTTCAATTGGGTTTCAGTACTTAAATTTAGCCACAGCAAAAACTAATATTTCAGCCCCTTCTGAGGTAAGGGGCATGGGCTATAAGGCTGTGTCTTACTTTTTCAAATCTCTATAAAAGTTCTCATGTGACCCCAGGCTCATCAAGGTTAAAACCTGAGAATAAGCGTCAAAAGTATAAGCCAGTAGTGTTTCTTGCTTAACCATACGGAATTTATACACCAAGACACCTGTAAGGTTCCCAGTCTTTGACTCTCCCAACGAGGGGTTGCCCATTAGTTCTCTAACAGCAGTATTAACATCAGTTTTTTGGTTATTGTGTAACTTTTTGTACACTTTCCTGAACGATGGTGATTGATTAACCTGCATTACAAATTAGTCTCTCGGCCATCGCCAGATTCACCTTCTGCGATGAAAGGTACTGTCTCACCACGCTCTACTTCACCTTTAGCTTTTAAAATATCTAAAATAAAGTTCAAAGGTAAATCAGGGTTATCCTCTGCTATGGATAACATATAGTTCAAAGATAACTCTGGATTTTCCTGCGCTAAAATGCCAAGTTTCACAAAATAGTTAATTTGGCCAGTGAGTGATCTTTCGTAAAGGTTACTGAACCCTCTCGCTGTATCGACATAATCGTCATTAATTTTTATGGATGTCGTGCTCATATTGCTATCACCTCATTTTCATTAGCTTTCATAATCAGTTAGATAGAGTATAGCACAAAAGGTTCCAAAAGGGCGCATATTGACACCTTTTTATTAAGACATTGAGAATTAATGCATTTAATGAGTTAATGGCAATCAATATGCGATGACATACTGATTGTCTTCACTAATTTCCATAAAGCCGAGTTCAACTAGTTTTTTGATGTCACGATCATACATTCTAGTATTTTTATATAACGCCTTGAAGTCTACACTATTGATTATGCTTCTACGGTTTCTATCACTTTCTTCTCTACTTCGAATTAATTTTAATATTATTGCTTGACGCGAATTGATTTTTTTATTCGCAACAGCAGCATCTTCATGGTCTTGTTGGCCTCGCTCTTTTAGCTTTAAAATCAAGCTAGCCTGACAGCGATTAACTGTGACTAGAAACCCTTCGAGGAAAAACTTAATAAAGGGTGTTAATGGATAGGGTTCTCCATTTTTGATTGCAAGCCTACACTCGTCAAACAGTTTGAAATAAGTTTCTTGGTTTGCTAAATAATAGTCATTTACTTTGTAGGGAACTATATGATAACCACTACTTTGTAAAGCATAGACCTCTATGATACGACCAACTCTCCCATTTCCATCAAAAAAGGGGTGTATTAACTCATAATAGAAATGAATTAGAGGAGCTACATACAAAGGGTGAACACCACTTTCTACCAAAAGCTGCCAAAATGCACGATATGAGTTCATCAGAGTAATGATGTCATCTAAACACTTAGGGGGGCGATACCCTGTTAAGCCAACTCTAGTCGGTGCCCCAGGCTTATTATCTCTGTATATTCCAGGTGTATTCTGCTCATGCGCCAAACCCTCTGTAACCAACTTATGAAGTTCTTTAATATCATTAAGGTCTAAAACTTTTTTAGCTATTTTATTATTGAGTAAAAGTTGATCAATATACTCATAGGCTTTTAATAGATTTAAAACTCTAAGCTCTTCTTGTTCCTTTGTAACTTCATGACTGCCACGACTTACAATTTGTTCTGTTTCATCCTCAGTGAGCGTTCCTCCTTCAATGGTGTTGGTTGAATAAATCGAAGAAACTCGAAAAAATTTTGCTTGCTCTTTCGCAAGACTAGGGAAAGATGCAGCCGCCTCATAGTAGCGATCATGAGCATCTTGTGCTCTCAAAAGCAAGTGATCTACTTCAGGACTAATGCCAACAACAAATTTAAAATGGCCACTCTTGTGAGTTACTACTTTATCATCGTAACTTCTCATAGAGCCTATCAAATCAGAGTCATCTATCATTTTGTCTCTACAAATGTCTCAAAGGTTAATTCATCAATATATTGATATTATTAGCTTTATATCAAAAATCCATAAAAAATGTCTTCAATAATGTCTCAATTATAGCACAAAAACAGACCAAAGTTTTTTCAATTCATCGACGCTGAAAGTCAAAATCTGGTCTTCTAGCCCCAGTAGCCACCTAGAGAGATGAGTCACAATGCCTCCAACAACTCGTTAGGAGGCTATCATGCACATCAAACAAACTCTCATTTCTGTCATAGTTAGCAGTATCATTGCAACAATTGTCGTTTTTCTTTTCTTTCACAACAAAATATCACACCTTGAAAATCAGCTTGCTCAAACACCGCCCATTGCAGTCGTTGATCTGACCCAATTTGTTCAAAGCTACCCGAAAGGAGCCTCTGAACAAACGGTTAATGCACGACTTAATAAGTTGCACTCTGATATTGCCAAGCTTAAAGACGCAGGTTATCTCGTCCTTAACGCCAATCAAGTCATGGCCGCGCCGAGTGACATTTATATCGAGGGGCATGACCTATGAAGCTCTTCAGAAAAAAACAATCATGGTGGTGGTTTGGACTAAAGTTTTTTATTGTGATGAGCATCGTCGGCAGTGTTGCAGTCTTCGGTAGTCGCTATCGATTCGATTATGACCCACAAACTGTAAAATGCTTGCCCGGCTATTCTTTTTTTCTAGTGGATACCAAAGATAAAGCATTAGTGCGAGGCCATATCTATGCTTTTCATTCCGGCAAATTAAAGCCTTTTTTCTCCGACTCAGATCACATGGCAAAAGTCTTAGTTGGGCTGCCCGGTGATCAAATTCAAATCAATGCAAAAGGTATTTTCGTCAATGGTGCTTGTGTCGGTCATGGTCTAACTTACGCAGACATCCTTGGTCGAACACCACAACAACTCTATGGAAAAACCACCTTAAAGCCTAACCAGTATTGGTTTATGGGCAAAAGCGATCAATCCTTCGACTCACGTTATTGGGGAACCGTCAGCAATGAACAAATTATCGGTCGTGTGTATCCGTTGTTTTAGCGTGTTGGCTTTGAGCCTTCACACTCTCTATGCCAACTCTCTGTCCGATCAGGACATGAAAATCGTTCAACAAAGCCAAAAAATCATGGCACAAGCCAAGGAGAAAGACTTTGCAGATATTCTACATCCCTCAAAAATGGCTGAAGAAAAACAAGAGGCCATGCAACTTTATCATCAGTTATCAGAAACCAACCCAACGCTTAAACAAGCACGTCAAGACCGACAGCAAGCCTCCTATTACAAGCTCCATAAAATTTTGGTGTTTGCCTCACTCGCAATGGGGGAAAGTGGGCTAAAGGCATTGCTTAAGCGTGTTCACACCTTACCTCAAGCCGTTGTGGTTTTTCGAGGGATTCCTAAAGGCATGCCGATCATGAAGGCACTGATTAAAATTCAATCCCTCGGTGCTCAGTTAAAACCTGTTCCCAATATCATGCTAGACCCCACCTTATTCAAAACCTATCACGTCACTGTAGCTCCAACGATGATTTACTTGAGTGATCAGGTTATTAACCCAGAAGCTACACGACCTGTTTATAAACCGCTGGCCAGAGTTGAAGGTCTATCTAATCCACACTGGCTGATTAACCAAGTCAAAGACAGACATGCAAAAGACTTTGGCCAAGCAGGAGAAACAGTGGCGATTTCTGAACCTGACCTGATCGATGTCATGAAAGAACGTGTCATGAAAATTGACTGGAAACAGAAAAAAGAAGCCGCGATTAAACGCTTTTGGCAAAAACAGATTTTCACCGCTTTACCTGAAGCTCATAAAGACAAAACACGCATTATCGACCCAACAATTACAGTCACACGCAATATTCAAGCACCGAATGGTCAAATTATCGTGCCAGCAGGCAGTTCAATTAATCCACTGCACATGCGGCCTTTTGATGAAGCCCTCGTCGTTTTTAATGCAACTGACCAGAAAGAATTAGCTTGTGTTCAGCAAGCCGTGCAACGACTCAGGTACGACCCAGCAATTAAGAAGGTCATTTTAATCACAACACAACTCAACCGGACACAAGGCTGGAAAGACTACAAGCAGGTCACAAATCTATTTGAAGCCCCCATCTTCTTGCTTAGCCCAGACATTAAAAACCGCTTTCAGCTTGAGCGCACACCCTCCATCGTTACGGCAGAAGGTGATCACTTTATCGTCCAAGAGCTAGCGATTAAAGGAGGCCCAAATGTTTAAAGCCCTTTGTTTTCTTGCGGTCAGTTGTCTATTTTCAATAACTACACATGCCTCTACGGTGGGGTGCCCCAATGCCGATGTGATCAGTGGCAAACTCCTCACCGATGTCTGCTGGTCGTGCCTCTTTCCAATCAAAGTCATGGGAGTCCCCATCAGTGGCAAAGGTGGGCGTGTTCCATCGGGAGCCGCCGACAACCCCTTATGCATTTGTAGCGATGATGCCGGTTTGCCCCGTCCGGGGATTACTACCTCAATGTGGGAGCCTGCGCGTCTTGTCGAGTTTGAGCACGTTCCTGGCTGCTCCTCTGTGCTTAATGGCATTACCTTTCCTTTTGATCGCTTATTTCAGGGCACCAACGGCACGGGTGATAAAGATGGGGGAGACAGTTCCTTTTATCACTTTCACTATTATGCCTTTCCCTTGCTATCCATCTTGGATTTATTTATCAAGCGTAACTGTAATGCCGATGGTTATATGGACTTGGACATCATGTATATGTCAGAGCTTGACCCTACCTGGAATAATGATGAACTTGCTTTCTTTGCTAATCCAGAAGCCGCCGCCGTTTCCAATCCAATTGCGACTGCTGCGTGTTCTGCCGATGCGATTGCCGCCAGCACAGGTCATCCCATTTCATCAATGTTCTGGTGTGCAGGAAGTTGGGGCAACATTTACCCGTTCTCTGGCAACCAAGCAGGTAATCAAGGGGTGTTAGAAGACACCAGCTTACTTTCTGTGCGTGTTCTTGCTGCATTACATCGTCGAGGTTTAGCGTGGCAAACAATGGGCGATAGGGCGCTGTGTCGTGGCTTTATTAATCCTGTCCTCCCCAAAGCGCAATATAAATTCACCATGTTTTATCCCGTTGCTGAAACCGATTCAGATCACGTCATCGGCCAATCGACATTGGTTTGGGGGGTTGGACGTACCTTGCCTGGAATCGGTGAAGACCCCGTGTATCTGGTATGGCGCTGGGTAGATTGTTGCAACAACTAGGAGACTCTCATGTTTTTTGAAAAGCGAATAAAAAAGATCATTGCCTCCACTCTGGTTGTTTCAATGAGCGTGTTTTCCATCAACAGTGCCTTTGCTAATTTTACACTCAAGGGGGACAACTCTGATTTTGAAAAAACTGCAAAAGAGGCACAAGACCTTGGTCATCAGTGGGGCAAACAACTCGGCGCTCAACAGCAAAAGTCCACCAATAATAATGGCGAGATTGTTTGGGGCGACCAGAAGAACCAAATGAAAATTAACATCAAAGACCTCTTCCCCGGCACCAGCCATGTGTCAAAAGAAGACATGGATTATTATTTTCCCGATGGTAAAGCCCCCGATGTGAATGCCATGCAAAATGCCGCCAATTCCAGCAGTGCGATGGATGAACTCGGCAAACAAGCCAAAACTTCGCTTTATGGCGACTCTAAAAGTGGTCATCCGTCAATGATGGGGCAGGTGTATGATGTGGCTGAAAAAACCTTCAGTGATAAGTCACGTCCTGACTTAAGCAAAGACCCGATGTTTCAGCAACAAAAAAACATTTTCGATAATATCGACCTCATTGACGCAGGATTTACCGATTGCAAAAAAGACACGGAAATCATCAAGATCAAAGAGAAAAAACACTTGCCAGATTATAAGCAGTGTACTCAAATTAATGACCGCTCTGGTAGTTGTGTTGTTAATCATACCTACAGTGCCAGTATTATTGAGCACTACAATGGCCCCTTCAACTACAGTCCTTGTGGTAAAGGTTGTATGTTGCTTTGGATTGGTCGTGTTGGTGATAACTATTGGGGTGGTAATTGCTCGATCTACCAAGAAGAAACCAAAGTCCGCGTCACTAATCCCGATGCTATTACCAGTGCCACACTCGAATACGCCAAGTGGGATGACTATATGCAAGTGTGGGTCGGCAAAGATGGCATGGAAAATAAAGTATGGAATGGCCCTAATGATAACTTTCCTCCTGAAACTCCCGGCGCATGTGAGTTAAGCACCAGTTGGGAGCGAGGCTTGAATGTGGATGTGACTGACGCTTTCAAAAAAAACGTTGACCCTGGTGAGATTGTTAACTTTAAAGTCCGTGTCTCCGTCACAGGCGGCGGTGAGGGCTATGCACGTATCCGCATTCACTTTGACCCGAAAAAGGTCGTACAGCGCGATGAGTGGACTCCTGAGAGCTGTGTCGATGCGGCTCAAGGGATTTATGATGGCTTTGCGAAAGGCACAGTGAAATGTATTCAAAACCCTGCGGATAAAGATGGCTGCACCGTCATGAATGGACTGAAAGTATGTAACCCTTATTTTAAAACACCACCACTCAAAGGCATTCCGCCCTTATGTACCAAAGTACAAGTGGATGCGGACTACAAACAAAATAGCGTAGACGCGCTCAAATCAATATATGCCTACGACTCCTGTGATCAATACAAGGATAAATGCGGCTTTATTAATTCTAAGTGTGTCGATGGCTCCAAAGGGAAGTCAGGGCTGTGTTATATGTTCACAGACACCTACGACTGTGGCAAAGATGTTGAAGTTGAAAATAAGAAGAAAAAATTCGTTTATAAATGTCCGGGGGCTGTGGAATGCTTAGGCGGTGAATGTGTCGATAACACCGCAGGCAAGTCGCAAGATTTTGCGAAAGCTGCTGCGCTCTTACATGTTGCAGAATTTATGACTCAAGACATGAAATGCGTGAAGCCCGATGCAACGCAAGATGTGACTTGTAAAGTGTTCTCTGGGAAGGCTGGAAGCTGTCATTCAGGCAAGGCTGCACAGGATTGTTGCGAAGCACCAGAAGGAATTTCACTATCAGACTATATTACATTGATTATGGCCGCTCCAAAGCTTGATACTGGGATTATGAGCCTTGGAGACACAAACATAATTAAAAGTGCTTACTCAGCACTAAGAAACCCTATAGTGAATAGCTGGACGGAAGCGGTAAAGCCTTTTTCTAACTTCGTTGACAATATCTCTGGCGCTTATGAAAAACTAACTCAACCTATTGAAGATTTTGTAAAAGAAATCATGAAGGAGTTTGAAGATAAACTTAAACAAATCTTTTATGACATGTTTAAAAAGCAGGCTACCGAAGCAGGAGCACAAGCAGGTGCATCAGAGGCTTCTGGTACAGCAGCAAAAAGCATGGCGACTGGTGCTGCAACATGGTTAGCAACTGCCATGACCATTTATCAGATTTATGTCATCACTATGCTGATCTACAAGCAGTTTATCATTGGTGCTTGCACGAAAGATGAATATCAAATGAACGCACAAAGGGAACTGAAAAATTGTCACTACATTGGCTCTTATTGTGGCAAAAAAGTACCAGGTTTAGGCTGCATCAAAACGATTAAAGCTTATTGTTGCTACAACTCGCCGCTCTCTCGAATTATTCAAGAGCAAGTACGGCCCCAACTTGGAATGAGTTTTGGAGCTGCCGAGCACCCTTCCTGTGATGGTATTCCGTTAAATCGACTTAATGAAATTGACTGGTCAAAAGTAGACCTTTCTGAGTGGCAGGCCATATTAAAAGTCACAGGTCACTATCCTAAAGATGCAAGTGATCTTAATATAGATAAACTTACAGGCAAAGGAAGCACTCTTAACATCAATGGTGACAGAAAAAATGCCATTGAGCGCACGAAGCAAAGAATAGATGGTCTTGATATAGATAAGCTGAGGCGAAAAATGACTAAAAATATTATTCCTGATATTGGCGAACCTACACAATAAAATCGGGGGCGTTGCCCCCTTGTTCAAATCACATAAAAAAGGGGCTTCCCATGCTCCAATAAATATGGAGCTTTAACTACTTTCCCACTTGGCAAGTGAAATTGGTTGGGTGCAATGTACATAAAAGCCCATTTTGGCAAATTTTTGCTCAAAGCTTCAAAAAATTCTACCTCTGATATTTTTCCCATATCTCCTCTTTTAAAACCAATATTATTGTAGGAATTATTTCTTGCTACGGAATATTTATAAGATTTTTTACCTTTATTACTTGTCTTTAAAAATAAAGGAGCTTTCTGAATATAAGGTTCGTAAACTCTAACGCCAACGATACACATGTTTTTAAGAAGCTGATGCTCCATTGTTGGGCAGTTATATTTTTTACTGTAAATATAATACTCATAAACATCTTCATCCTCATAACGTTTATGATAATCCACTCCCATATCTTTGAATGTTTTCTTTAATGCAGCTCTAATAATTTTTTTCATTTTCAGCAAAGAGTCTTCTTCGCTAGTTGCCATACCTTTAGGCATCCAAGCAAAGAAGTTATTATGCTTATATTGATCTTCTGGTTGTACAAGCCAACTAATTAAGTTTAAACCACCACTAGCTAAGCCTGACAAACCAGAATAAGGTATATAAAATCCAGTTGCTGTAAACGCTGCCCCATATTCGCCAGAGTTAGCCAAGCTGCCTGTGCCAGTTTTAGGTTTATCGTAATCACGGATACCTTGCTCTAAGCCTGCCGCAGTAGACAAGTTATATGCACGAGAATGATCTGAATCATATTTTGCCGCGCTTTGCATAGAGGCACAGCCATTCAAAAGCGCATAAGATGCTGCCAAAGCAGCAATTGTAACAGCCTTCTTAAACATCGTAACTCCTTGTTAAGATTAATGTTTTATGAAGGCCATTATACAGGAAGCCGACAAAGATGCTCGGTGGGCACACTCTATGAAGAAAATACGGATACTACAAGCATTGCTGCATAAGAAGAAATCATACTCAAAGTAAAAAGCTTAAGTGCACGTCCAGCAATGAAATAAAGGCGTGAATCGTTGAAATCCGGTTGTAGCTTTCCTTCTTTAGCTCTTAATAGCCGCGTACCATAACGCTTCGTCAGGAAAAATAAGCCTAAAGAAAAAACTACGGCCAAATTAAAGCTCGGGCCAAAACCACTCTTCAACAAAGTGTAAATCCATAGTATCACCAGAAACACGCCAAAGCCCACACCAAGCAACTTCACATGCTGGCCCAGAGGGTCTTTAGCAGCAATTTTCACCAACCATTCGGCTAGTCGCCTCATATCATCATTTTTCGCCATACAGCCTCACGAGTCTGATTTTTTCTTAGAATGCATCTTATCCCACAGCTTTTTTGTACCACTTTTGGTACTTTGCCAAGCATGGCTCGTTGCTGTTTCAGCTTTGCCTGCCCATTGTTTAAACTTACTAGTTGTGGTGCTATCAGAAGCCCAACTAGAACCCAACATCAAAATAATAGGAAAAATTACTGCTATTTTCCGCATATTTACACCTCGAATCGCGGTTAATATTGAAAGCGCATTATAGCAGCCTTGAGCAAAGCAGGCTATTTCTCTATTTATCGCTAAAAATGTTAATATTAAAGATAAGTGAAAAAGTGAGGCCAAAAGATGCTCAATCTCATTACAGATTTGGTCGAAGTCCATGACGGACATGCAGTTACGACATCACACAAAGTTGCAAAAGTCTTTGAGTTAGACCACGATAACGTTATTCATGACATTGACACCTTGCAGTGCAGCCAAAATTTTAAAGAGGACAACTTCAAGCGTTTTTTTGAAGTTGAAAACAAACCTATTTACCAGATCACCAAAGATGGTTTCACTATGCTTGCAATGGGATATAACAACGAAAAAGCAATGCAATTTCGTGAACGCTATATTCAAGCCTTTAATGAGATGGAAAGCAAGCCTACATCACCCCCTGTACCTGAAGAGCAATTGCGACTGCAATCTCTAGAGCAAGAGCTAAAATTCAAACGAGATGCGGCGGCAATGCAAACTTTGGCAGGTTTTCTCAATGTCTCTGACTCTGGAAAGTTGTTAATGGCGCAGAAGTTGTGTGAAAGCAATGGAATTACGACAACCATGCTTCCAGAATATGTCGAAGCTCAAGTCTCTTATGCGCTGTCTGACCTCATCAAAAAACATCAACTCAATTATTCAGCACAAAAAATCAATAAGCTGTTATTAGAGCATGGCTTTTTGCAAACGAATAAGCGTACAGGAAAAAGCGGTAAAGAAAAAACCTTCAAGTCCATTACTGACAAAGGATTGAAGTACGGAGAAAATAAACAGCACCCTCAGTCACCAAGTGAAGTTCAGCCTCATTGGTACGACTCTCGTTTTAAAGAATTGATGGCTGAAATTTTAGTGACAGTGGAGTAGGGCGAAGGCATTCTTTCTCCTATTCTATTTTTATAAAAGCTTATAAGAGCTTATAGAGAAAATTGATCGTCTTAAACATGTTGATAATTATAGGGTTATGCTTGATTTCAATAAAAGATTTGCATTTGATATGTCGATAATTTTGCATTTGATATGTCGATAGATTTGCATTTGATATGTCGATAGTGCATTTGATATGTCGATAGATTTGCACTTGATATGTCGATAGATGCATTTGATATGTCGACACATTCTGCATCTGATATGTCGATAGTTGCATTTGATATGTCGATAGTTTTGCACTTGATATGTCGATAATTTGGTAGAAATGTTGCTATCTATATGAATATAAAAGTAGTTTATGAGCTGATTATATTTAGTTTGCATTTGATATGTCGATAGTTTCAAAGGACAATGTGGCCTTACCTATTGATATACATATTGTTTTTTGTTTTGCATTTGATATGTCGATAGCTTTGTATGCGAAGAACCTGCCCAGTAGAAAAGCAATAGCTACTACTTTGATTAAATAAAAGTTTATGATGATGATTAAGTCCTGCATTTGATATGTCGATACTGCAAGAATTGAGATAAACCAACAAAAGCTAGATAATATCTAAATTGTTTCAAAAGTGTGCCTACAGTCTAGTTATGTATAACTTTCCATCTTCAATATAGCCTTTTGCAATTTCATTTCCTTCTTTTTCGAGTTGCTTGATGGCATTCTGTAACGATATTTTAAAGTTTCTCATTGGTGATTGGCTGCCGCATAGCTTACGAATTTTTTCTAACGAGATACAATGGACATTGTTTTTTGTATCATGGGATAAAATATAACCGTACAACCATTTAGCTAAATCGCCCTTTAGCTTCTTTCTTTTTTCTCGTTCAAGGAATGTATAGGACTTATTCGAAAATAGTTGTGAAATTTTTGTGTCAATTTTTAAGATAAATTTTTTACGGTCAGAGTCATAAATGAAAGTGTCTATTAAATGGCCACAGTAAGACTGTTTCCCAGCTTCTATTTCCACTGTTCCCTGATTTAACCTTCTAACACTCTTATCAAGCCATTTATATGATTCATTGTTTGTGCGCCTTCCGATAGTTGTAAGCATTTCATATGGAGTTACATGAACAGTTGCACCGAACCCATGAGATTTAATTAACTCCAAACAGCACATCCAGGTATCCAGGTCTGCTTGATCTAGTTGATAGCCGCTGTACCTGATTTTGACACTGCCATAAGCGGCTATTTCTTCTCCCTTCATTGACTCAGGACTAACTCTAAACTCTTTACGAGCACCACGTTTTACTATTCCAAATAACGCGCTTCTTAATATGTGATATGGTAATATTGATTTGTCATTACTTGGCTGTACTGGAAAGGGTATAACATCGCAAGGCTGTTTCATTGCCATTAGCTTTTGAGCTGTATCATCATTAAACACAGTCTTTTTTTTCAAACTTGAGTGTTTACCCTTCTGTTCGATGTTTTTTATTATCTCTGCAATCGATGATGATGAAACTTCTTTAGCCATTGTCCTGTTCCTTAGAGGTTTTATTTCTGCGTATAAACTGTTGGTAGCCATTTAGAGATGTTTCACTTATGAACCAAACATTGCCTCTTTTTTTTGCCGGTATTGTACCTTTCTTGCAGAGTATCCTTAAATTAGTTGGCGTTACTCCAGCAATATCGGCAGCTTCTTTCAGGGTATAGTCCATAGTTTACTCTCTTCTCTTTATTATCATGCCTATAACTTTAGCATAAAGATTACCTAAAAGTAAAAAAAAATACAATTAAAAGAAAAAGTTATTTACTTTTAAGTAAGCTTATGATTTAATGCCTCATATAGAGAAAGTTTACTTTCTTGCAAAAAAAAAGCCCCTCCGCGCTACCAACACTGAAGGGGCTTTGACAATCCCTTAGACTCAAGATTAAGGAGATCATCATGAGTAATTCTACCGAACCCTCTTTATCTCTTCAACTGTCAAAAACGGACATCCGCGATCTTGGTGCGATGCTGCATTTTCTTCAAAGCAGAGCGAAACAACCTATTCCAGTAGCTCAGCGAATTTTGAAACAGTTAGATTCCCCAGCTTTATTGTCACAACCTGACAATCACTCAAAGCAGGTGATTGTAACGGGCTTATGCAGTGCTGAAATACGTTAACTCATCATCAAGATCAAGGGGACTATCATGTCTGGATTTATTGCTAAAAATAATCAAGGTCAGGCTGTCGCTCGTATGGAATTTTCTGCTGCTGACCTGACGCGCACATGTGCGCTGCTTAGAAAAATTGAAGGAGGCATTAAGCGACTCAACTTGGAAGCTTCAGATCAATGTATTTTGCACCTGATTGCGGCTGACTTTGACCAAGCAGCCTATGAACTTAATCAGATCAACAAAAGTCGTTGTTAGGGGGGGTTATGAGCACCAAAACTGTTGCTATAAATCTCAATCCACGCGATGCAATTTATGTGACTGCCTATCTGGGGTTGGCCAAAGATAAAGATACGGTGAATAACAGTGATCTTGATCGGCTTTGCAATATTTTTTTTAAAGCGATGATGCAAGCCAACATCACAGGAACGTTAGAAGATTATGATGGAGGGTTGAGTCATGCGTAAAACGACTGCCGAAGGCTATCGTGCCTATGTCAAGAACGTACAGGAGTTGCTGTTCCGTGTCTGTGGTGAAATTGAGTTCGTCAAAATGGCGGCTAAAGAAGGCGAGTACGAGGATATTGAGTTCTCAGGCAACTTGCTTTTTGAGATTAGTGAAGCATTGAGCGAGCGCGGTCGATTTTTTATACCGCATGAGCGACACGGACAGGAGGCGCGGTCATGAAAACAATCAGAAAAGGTGATGAAATGGATGCTTTTATTGCTGAGATTTTTGAGCGTAATCGCCAGAATAAGGAACGACAAACTGCACGGTATTTGTCACAATTGGACTTCAAGTTTCAGTACAATGCGCTGGCGACCATACATGACTTTCTTGGGACGAAAGAATCCGAAAGAGAACGTGCTCGTCAAGAGTTGTGTGATCGTTATGGCGTTGATGCTGTAGAAGCTAAGGCACTTTTCTTTTAAAATATGCCCCTTAAAGTATGGGCTTGTTTTTCATTGATCGGATAAAAGTTATCTTTTAATATCAGGGAGGCACTGCTTTTGTCGCAGTGATGGATAATGATAGGGTTTATTATGTTTTTGATCTCTCAGTCGTTTGTATGTATCGCCTTTACTTTTTGGCTGGTGGTTAATTTATTTAACATTGATGGTTTGAGCATTCCTGCACGAATATTTTTCCTCGGTAGTGATGTTTGTATTATTGCAGCATCGTTGCTATCTATGATGGCAATCGCGATGCATAGCAAGCCGATTAAATGCGTGGCAATGGTATTGTCGTTTATCTGCTTAGTTGCTTATGCTGGTGTGATCGTTTATGACAATACAGTCGTGTCGCCGCCAATTTGGGAGCGATTTGTTTATTTGATGTTTTCGTTGGTTGTGATTATTAATGCGGCGTATTGCATTTTCACAGTGAAAAAAAGAACAGCGCACGTGGTGGTAACTGAAAAGTAAGGGTAGGCGCTATATTTTCAGATATAGCGCTTGGGAAGACTTAAACTTAAATAAATGGACTTTCACTTTGATGTTTCTTATCTGCATGCATACAAAAGGTACATTAAAATATATCACAAGGAGATTTACTTATATCAAAGGATAGAAAAGCCCTTTTCAAAAGGGCTAGTTGATGGCTACTGTTTAAGGTCTTCTATGCTGCCTGGAAAAAAAATAAGTAATGCCATTATTCAAGCCTTGGGAGGGATGAGAAATATTCATTTTGCCTGAGTCACTCGTTTCATCATATTGTTCAATCTCACTGACAATATGCTTAAGGTGGTCTGTTGCAGATTGTTGTTGAGCACCACCAGCGAACAACTCAATGCCACCACAAGGATTCGCTGTGCTTGGAGATGCGATAGAGCTTGTCGCAAAGGAACCTGTCTTCAAAAAATTAGCTTTTCTGTTTTTCAGGGCATTGATTAAAATTTCCTGATTGCGCTCTATTTTTTCAAGCAAGTGTGTTTGTTTGTTGAGTGCATTTTTCCTATCCATTGCTAGTCTTAAGAGTTGCTCGTTAGTGATTATGCGATAGCCTTCAGGGTCTACAACTTGCATTGCTCTACTTAAGGCGTAGAATTTATCATTCGCCTGAATCGATTTAAACTGGTGAGCCAGTGCAATCTCATCATTACTATTTGTTTGGTTAGCAATTTTTTGGTTTTCAGATAAGGCAAAGTTATTATTGTATTTTTCATTGATAATTTGCCTAATTAAGCCTTCAACATATCTGTTGATAGTTTTTTTGTTGGCATTATCCATAGCAGTTTGAAGAGCTTCATCTTTGATTAGCTGTGGTTCATTGCTTATTGAGGCAGCGTGAGATGATGCTGCTACAATAATAATTGTGCTCAATGTGATTAAGTACTTTGTAAAGGTTTTCATGGTTTCCCCCTTTTGATGTATAAATTTATTGTTTAATAAGGAACAAGCATTGCTATTTTTCGGTTGCGTTTTTGAATTTCAATAAAGACCCCTCGATCTAGCATGTTAACGATTTGCTTCAGGTTTTTTTGAAGCTCTGAAACACTAATGGTCAGAAGCACTTCACCTGCTTTGTTTGTCACTTTGGCCTGCTGGCGTTTGGCATGTTGATAGGCTTGGCACATTGCTGTATTCATTCTATTCTTCCCTTATATCTTGGGGCTGTATTGACACAGCCCATTAACCTTTAATCGTTTGGTTTATGCACTTGTACGGATAACTTGCAAATGCTGCCTATTCGATGGAGCCTTACCGTTAGGAGCAGTAACTTCAACTTGGCACTGAAACTCTTTTTTGTACTTCTCTAAGTCGTCATGTGGCTGCGATGTTGCAACAACACTGACCTGATAAGTGTTAATTAAGGGGAGTAAGTGAGTAATTGCATCAAATCGAATAATCTCGTCAATACAAATTACAATCGGGGTTTGAGGGTTGGCGAGGCGGTAGCGTAAGGCTAAAAAGCAGAGAAACACAGCGAATTGGTTTTTCTTTTTTGATAACTCTGAAAAATAGTGATTATCGCCGATATGGATAATATCTTGACTAAAGTCAATCTTTCTTTTGTTACTGTAAATTTTTTGATAGTTTGCTTCTGCTTCTGAAAGTCGCTCAAAGAGCGTCGATGCTTGCTTATTCCCATAGCTCATTTCTTCACAGGCGAAAATCAGGTTAGAAATGAAGTTGGGTTCCCGGTATTGCTCAAATGCACTTTTCACAATTGAAACCAGCGTATTTTTATAATTTTCAAAACTTCCTTGCAAAGCTAAATTACCGCCTGCGATATAATAAACAAGTTCAGCAATGAGTGTTGAATGCTGTTCAAATTCGTCAGCATTGTTTGTTTCTTCTAACAAACTGGTAAAAACAGGGTGGCAGTAGCTGTCAAAATTTGATGTAAAAGGATGTTGAATCGTTTGTCCGCCAAGTTTTGCAACTAGCTCTGCAAAAGAGTGACCCACATCAAGAATTAAGACTTTTGCACCTTGAGAGCTTAGCTTTTTTATTAGAGTCTTAAGCTCAAAAGTTTTACCTGCGCCAGATTCTCCTGTAATCAACATATTTGAAGCAGTTTTATCTTCTTTATTGAATAGATTGGTAAGGTTGAAGTCCATTGGGGGCGAGCTGGCTATGATAGCCGGAGCATCTTTATTTTTGTTGTGATTTTTGAGCATGCTCTCAGTTTTTGGGCTATTTTCGTTCCATTGTTCGTCGATAATGATTGTTTTACTTGTCATGATCTTTTTCCTTATGCAACTTTTTGATTAGATTCTTGCTCTTGAGGTTGACTTTCAACTTTCGGAGCTTCTTCGCTTACTTCTTCTGATTTGCCTTTTTGTCGTGCGGCATTGCGGGCGCGTTTTTCGATATTGGTGACACGACCTAAAAATTTATTCATATGAGAAATACATTCGCCATGTGCCGCGCAGTGCTGCTTGTCTCGTAAAGCACCAGAAAACCACAAAGCGTCTATGAGCTGGATGGTTACGTCCATTGTTTGAAAGGTATTAATCAAACGAAAGACCAGTGGTGAGTTCACCTCGATGGTGGCCTCCAACGGTTCGCTATAAGTGGGTATTTCTTGAATACCTTGAGATTTAATTAATTCTTTATAACGATTAATCGAGTCTTTTAATTCTGTTTCTGCTTTATTAAAGTAGCCCAAGATCATATCTTCTAATGTGTCAATATCATCTTCTTGGCCAATAACACGCAATATGACGCTTAGGCTAAACAATGAATTTGAGACAAAACGAAAACGGTCATGATAAATGCGTTGTGCTTGTAAGGTATTGAGCTTAATGGGGCGTTTAAGTACAGGTTTTGATTGGAGCGCTTTTCGCTTATCGGCCATATTCCTCTCCTAGTTTCTTGATATTTCAATGCCGCTAGAACACAGTTTAAAAGGGAGTAGAAGGCAACCATTGGGGCTAAATGACCACTTTTGTGCAGCACTCTCGGTTTACATAAAAAAATATCTTTGTTAGGATGAGACTACTTGTTATCGCTTCGCGCGATACATCGACGAGCTAATCTGGAGTTCGCTAAACCACCAGACAATATCCTCGAAAGAGGCACTCTGTTTTAATCGATTAAGTTTGATTGAAACACACCATAACCTGTAAAGGTTTTCGGCTTAACCCTTTTCTCGGTTAAGTTTATTACGCCACCTAAACGCTAGGTTGGATTATTCCAAGCACCACCTTATTTATTTAAGGTCGATTTGCTATTTTACACCCTCTGGGAGCAACGTATTCTCCCACTGGGAAAATTGTGTTTGCTCCTGATTATTTTTAGGAGAAACACATGAGCCATTTCATCGTTATTATTGTCACACTGGGTTTACTTGCTCTCGCTTTAAACGGCCTAAAGCAACTTATTGTACCTCTGTTGACTTCAATAATACGGGCGCTCTTTCCTGCGTCACACGCTCAACCTCAACGAGTAAGACGACTTGCTATGAGTCCAGTGTTAACTCAAAACTGGGCGCAATATGACGAGCCTGCTTATTTGCGCAATCAAGACCAACCGCATCACTGTTTAAGCAAACGTGTGGTTGTGCCTATTAACATCCTCAATGATTGTTCTGCAATCACTGCGGTTTCAAATCAAGAAATCAGTGTCAACTGTCACCCACAAGTGATTGGCGCACTTTAATTTCTAAATTAACACCTCGATTGGGTATGCACTTTTTACCCAATCGTGGGGAGCGTGTGTACTCAGCGATCTACAGGAGTACACCATGAATCATTCAATGACCGTTTTTACGGTGAAAGAACGTTTTGGGTTTGATGTTGACTTGCGTGTCTTGGGTTATCTCGATGAGACGCATCCCTGCATTCCCAAAAAAGATGACAATTACCTGTTTCGTCGTGAGTTCTTGCGAGACATTTTAGCGTTTTTAGCACAACCGTGCTCTGATGCGCTTTATATCTCCGGGCCGACAGGTTCAGGTAAAACCTCGGGCGTGACTGAAGTCGCAGCTCGATTAAATTGGCCTGCCCAGCAATTATGCGCCCATGGGCGCATGGAGCTTTCCGATCTGGTGGGTTCTATTCAGTTGGTTGCTGACCGGTTGGGCGGCACTAAAACCACATTCGTGCATGGGCCATTGGCACGTGCAATGAAAGAAGGACATATTCTTTTAATCAACGAAGTGGATTTAGCTGACCCGGCGGAATTGGCCGGACTCAACGATGTCTTAGAAGGACGACCGTTGGTGATTCCACAAAACGAAGGTGAGGTGATTCAGCCTCATGAAATGTTTCGTGTGATTGTCACGGGGAACTCGACAGGTTCAGGTGATTCCAGTGGGCTTTACCAAGGGATTCAAATGCAGAACTTAGCTGCATTAGATCGCTATCGGTTTATGCGTGTGGGATACGCTTCTGAGCAAGAAGAGTCGTCTATTTTAGATAAAGCAATACCGAGTCTACCGGATACCATTCGTTCGTCGATGATTAAAGTCGCTAACGAGATACGCCGGTTATTCCTAGGTGAACAAGGTCACGCTGGAACATTGAGTATCACCATGTCTACACGAACTTTGGTTCGATGGGCGCGGCTTACTCAAACGTTTAAGGGTGCACCTAATGCGATTGGTTATGCCTTAGATCAAGCGTTAACTTTCCGAGCAAGCTATGAAGAACGCGAAGCTATTTTACGCATTAGTAAAGATGTTTTCGGGTCATCCTGGCGAGAAGAGGAGCAAGCCGCATGAGTATTCAGTGCCAGCTCTTCTGGAAAGAAAACGAATATTGGGCCATAGGCTATCGTCAATTACAAAACTCAACCGTGTTGTTAGAAGTGAGTCAGCGTAAAGGCGCTCGACACAAGATGACTTATCTTGAAGCTTTTAAAACCTCTGATATACCAAGTGCTGTTCAAGCATTAGAGCGTTTGTCGATTTGCAAAAAACTTGATGCCGGGTACGTTCCTGGTGAAGAGTTTAATGCTAAAGGCAACGCTTGTTTTAATTTGCTGTAACAGATCAAACCCAATGGGGATATGCTTTCCCCGGTTGGGTGAGGTGTATCCCTTCTTATTTAGGAGATACACCATGATAAATGCAAATAACTCACTGGTCATTCGTTTTGCAGAGCGGTTTAACCTTGATGCGGATAAGCTTTTAAATACTTTAAAAGCCACTGCATTTAAGCAACCGGCCAGAAAAGATAAGAGCGGCCATTGGGCTGCCCCCGACATTTCAACTGAGCAAATGGTGGCTTTGTTGTTGGTCGCAGATCAGTTCAACCTCAACCCCTTTTTAAAAGAGATTTGGGCGTTTCCTGATAAAAAAGGTGGAATTGTTCCTGTCGTGAGTGTGGATGGATGGTCACGTATCATCAACGAAAACCAATTTTACGATGGGATGGAATTTCGCTATGCCGATAATAAAGTGAACCTCGATGATAAGCATAAGTCATGTCACGAATGGATAGAGTGTGTGATTTATCGTAAAGATCGCTCACACCCTGTCTGTGTTCGTGAGTACTTTGATGAAGTCTATCGTCCTGCGATTGAGAAAAAAGGGGATTACGGTAATTACACGATTGATGGGCCTTGGCAATCACACCCAAAACGGATGTTGGGCCATAAGGCACTGATTCAAGCGGCACGAGTTGCGATTGGTTTTGCTGGGATTTATGATCTCGATGAAGCTGAGCGCATTTGTGAGATGAATCGCCAAGAAGTCGATATTACCCCAACCAAACAGCCGACCAATGTGGTGCCTCTGTCTACAGCGACACCGGGATTGGAACAGGAAGCACGTAGCTCACTTGATGTAACTTTAAATCAGTTAATTGAGCGAGCAAAACCCTCTGGATGTTGGGATACTGCAAAAAGCTATGTCGAGTCAAAACTGCAAGGGGCTGACAAAGACTATGCATTGCAACGACTGAGTGAAGCGCAAGCTGAATTTCAGCCTACCCCAACGCCTGAAACACCTGTTGAGGAAGCAGAGTTTGAGGCACCAGCTCAAGAGACAATAAATCAAGCTAACTTCTATTTCGGAGGAAATGCCGATGAAAGTCGTTGACCTGATTCAAGGCTCTGATCAATGGCACGCTTGGCGCAAGCTCGGCGTGAGTGCTTCGGATGCTGCGGTGTTTATGAATACTTCGCCTTACAAAACGCCTTGGCGCTTGTGGGCTGAAAAAACGCAACGTGTGGAGCCGCCTGATTTGAGTGATAACTTCTTTGTCAAAAGAGGACATGCACTGGAACCTGCGGCACGCGCAAAGATGGAAGCACTGTTGGATGATTTACTCATTCCTCTCTGTGCTGAAAGCTCTGAACATTCAGTGATTCGTGCTTCGTTTGATGGCTTAAGTTCACAGGGGTTTCCTGTTGAATTGAAAGTCCCCTCACCTAAAACGTGGCAGGATGTGATTGAGCAAAAAGAGCACAGCAAGGCTTACCAACTGTATTTTTATCAAGTGCAGTATCAAATCTACGTGGCAGAAGCGCAGCAAGGTTATTTGTGTTTTTACCATGAGGGTCAGATTAAGGTCTTTTTGATTCGGCGTGATGAAGAACTCATTTCGCAATTGGTCAAAAAAGCCTCGGCGTTTTGGCAGGCGGTGCAAACCGATGTTGCACCAGAACGTGACCCTGAGCGTGATATTGCTTTATTACACGGCGTGCAGTCTGAGTATGTGTCTGAGTATTGCTTTTACGCAGAAAAACTCGCTGCATTGAAAAAAACGGTCAAAGCCTACGAGTTGGCACAAAAAGGGTGTCTTACTGAACTTGAAAAAGGGATGGGGAACAACAAAATTGCCGACTTCGGTGGTCTAACACTGACGCGCTCAATGGCAAAAGGAGCGATTGATTATAAAAAAATCGTCGAAACTTTATTGCCACAATTGAGTGATGATCAGTTAAACCAGTACCGTAAATTAGGGTCAGAAAAGCTTCTACCTAAAGTAAATAAGGCCGCTCTGGTTCAGAGTCGCCCTCACTTTAATGAACCTTTTTCTGCCTATTTTTAATTAAGCCTCTTCGGGCGCACCATTGCGCCCCTGGGCGCATGGTGTTTATTTTTTGAGGATAACACCATGAAACAAGCACAAATTTTAGAAGCACTGAGCGTATTTCAGTTGGACTTTACCATTTGGAGTGGCATGACTAAGCTTTCAATCAGCGACTTAAAGCTGGGTGAAGGCGGCGACATTCCTCCTGAGCGGTTAGCACTTTTAGGACGCAAACGTATTTGTAATCCTGACTTGCTAAAACACTTCAACAGTCTAAAACGCCGTGCCATTAGAACGTGTGAAAAATATGGTCTGAACTTTTTGAATGGTTATGCTGTTCCAACCGCCAAAGAAGATCAGCTTGCCCAAGAACTCGACGTGATTTGCGATGAGTTTGAGGACAATAAGCAGTTATTCTTGTCGGACTATGACGCTTCACTGGAAGCCTGGATACATGAAAATCAGAACTATGCGGCGGCGATTCAATCGAGCATTATGCCGAAAGAACAAGTCGCTAAACGGTTATTTTCTGGTTATCAGCTTTTTAAAATCCAACCCAGCAGTGATGCCAGCTCTAAACGATTAGAGCAAGGTGTCGATCAGTTGGGTGATGATTTAATCAGTGAAGTGATTCGAGAAGCCGATGACCTCTATCAAAATTTAGTGGGTAAAGATGAATGTCACACTCGGATGAGCAATAAGCTTGCTGTTCTGTGCGACAAGATTGATGGGTTATCCTTTTTGCATGGCGCAATCTTACCGATTGTCTCACTCATGCGTGATGTTCTACGTGAAGTGGAATGTTTGGATGGCCACAAGATCATGGGCAACACTTTTCATAAATTGATGAGTCTGTTGTTGCTGCTGAGCGACCGTCACCGCATCGAGCAATTTGCGCGTGGTGAAGTGTCTGCTCAGGCATTCTCTACCCCCTTACCGACTCAACCGAAAACTCAACTGGACGATATGGATGCATTTTTTGCAGCTCAATCCACCAGCGAAAATTTTCAAGCTGAGTCTAGTTACTTCTAAATTACATCTAAACCCCAGTGGGAGATACCTTCCACTGGGGAGGTGTCTCTCTTTTTTACGTGGAGAAACACCATGAAAACAATTTTTAAAGCACTTCCTATTGTTGCGAATGCCTATGCTGAAAAGTTCGGCGTGAAAGTTAAAATTGGCGGACAGGAGGCATATACGGATGGTCAAACCATTCAATTGCCTGCGCTGCCTGAAGACTATCCAAACTTAGATGCTTTATGGGGCTATTTAGCCCATGAAGCGGCGCATGTGCGATTGACTCAATTTGCAGATTACTGTGGATTTAGCAGTCCACTGCACCAATCGCTGAGCAACATTTTTGAGGACGGGCGCATTGAAAAGCAAATGATGCGATTGTATCCGGGCACGATCACTACGCTGAACGCTACAGTCGAGTACTGTAAGGCGAATGGCTTGTTTGAAATGCCCGATGCCAAAGCACATGTTGCACAATTACTCACAGGCTATTGCTTGTTTTGGGTACGTTGTCATGGACTGACTCAAGCGGTGAATGAACATTTAATCGCTTACCGTCAGTGTTTGATTTCACAGTTGCCCATGCTCAACCAAGTTGATTTATTGCTGCAACAATCTAAGTCGCTAACCTCTACAAAAGAGGCGGTGGCTTTGGCGCAAGCCGTGATTGATTTACTTCAATCAGAATCTCAGAGCGATGAGCAATCCGACGAGTCTTCTGAAAATGCAAATGATGAGAGTCAGGAGCAACCTTCAGCAGGTGATGATAGCAAGGAGCTAGACTCAGATTCTTTGGATAGTTTTAACTCTGAAAACTCACCAGAGAAAGCGCCATCTTCTTCTATCCCGAGCACGCAACAGGTACTCGATTCTTTATTGAATGCGACCGATGATGAGGTGATGGGTGATCTTCAGTCTCACATTCTACAGTCCTTTCGTGACGATGAAGTCGAGAATGAAATTCAACCTTTGCCAACACACACTATGCACGATAGTGGGTCAGGATGTGACTTGCTTCATGACGCTGCACAGGCATCAATGATGCTCCGTGCTCAACTCATGGGATTAGTCCAGGCCAACCAACGTGTATCAGTTCGTTACAGTGACCAAGGCAGACGTTTAGCACGAACACAGCTTCATCGAGTTGCAACTGGGTGCAACAAAGTGTTCGTCAAGTCGGTGGATAAAGTGATGCCGAATACGGCGGTGCACTTTTTAATCGATTGCTCCGCATCAATGGCGGTACGCACTCCTCAAAATCAAGCGATGGGTGATGTGGCGCTACAAGCAGCTCTGTGTTTAGCACTGGGTTTAGAAACCATTAAAGGGGTACATGTGAGTGCCAGTTGTTTTACTGGCTCAAAGCATTACACCGTATTAAATCAAAGTGAACGAGTGGCTCAACAAGCAGGACGCTTTAAGTGTGGCTTTAAAGGGAATACTCCTTTAGCTCAAGCCCTGCTGAATGCAGTGCTTGCTATTGTCGGCCAACGAACAGAGCGCAAAATTATTTTTGTGCTCACCGATGGCCAACCGACACGACCAGATCATGCGAAAGCGATGATTCAGCGATGTCGAGACAGTGGCATTGAGTTGATTGGCATCGGAATCAAATATGATGAGGTCAAACATTATTTTACTTCATCAGTCGTGATCAACGATGTCAGTGAACTCAAGCAATCATTATTCGCTCTTGCTCATGCGGTTTTGGTGGCATAGGGAGGGCATGATGAGTTTGGCACAACGTTACTTTGAAGAATATCAACTGGTATTGCCGTTGGAAGAGGCAATTGAGTGGACAGACGAAGACGTGTTTAAGCTTCGAGAAGGAATGCTCTATGGCGCGTTATCAGCACTCGCTGATCATCGCACTGCTAGGCAGTCTGTTAAAGAAGCTTTAGCGTGGGTACTCTCAACAGAGAAGCATCCATTTAGTTTTTGTGTTTGCGCGGAAATGCTCGGCTTTTGTGCCGATGAACTTCGTGATCTCATCCTCGAACAGCAGCAATATGCAGCATAACCATTCACCCCAAGGGGAGGCAACTCCCTATGGGGTGCCTCCATCCTCTGTGTCGGGGTTTCTTAAATCCTCTGATACAGGGGCTTTGAGAAACCTCGATGTCAGGTTATTTCAGGAGGCAATTATGAACTACATTAATGCAAAGCAAGTACGAGAAAAGGCTCAGAACCAATGGTTATGTGTCTTGTCTGGACTGGCACCGCAATTAGAAAGCGCATTAAAAAAGCCTGGACGACATGTGTCCTGCCCCGTGCATCACGGCCAAGACGGGTTTCGTTTATTTAAAGATGTGAATGAAACTGGTGGGGGCATTTGCAATAGCTGTGGCGCAAAATCCGATGGCTTTGAATTATTAAAATGGCTCAATGGTTGGAGTTTTCGTGAGACGCTTGAGCAGGTCGCCGCCTTTTTAGGGGTGACGAGCTTGCATAATCAAGTGGACTCACACAAGCAGCAACCTTGGCTACAACATGCTCAACAGCAACTGACTCAGCAGAAAAAGCAATCTGAACAAGCCGCATTTTGGATTACTCAGGTGTGGAATCAAGCTCAACCGCTCGGTGACGATGCGGTGAAGCGTTATCTGCAACAACGCCGCTGTTTTACTTCTCATGTAAGTGACTGTGTGCGTTTTCATCCGGCTTTGCCTTACTTCGATGAAGAAGGGCATCGTGTGGGTGAATTTCCTGCGATGGTGTGTTCAGTTCAAAATGCAGCCGGTCAGATCGTGACTTTGCATCGAACGTATTTAACGAACGAGGGTCACAAAGCGCCTGTTGAGAAAGTGAAAAAAATGATGAGCATTCCTGACAACCTTGCGGTTGCCGGTAACGCAATTCGTTTAGTGGGGCCGCAGGGGAGCATCTTAGGAATCGCTGAAGGTATAGAGACAGCGTTGTCTGTCTACCTTGCCACCGGTATTCCTACATGGTCAGCGATGACTGCAACACTTTTAAAAAGCGTACAGCCGCCTAAAAGTATTCGCACGGTCATTATTTGGGCTGATCAAGATCGCTCTTGTGCAGGTGAAGAAGCTGCTTTGATTTTAAAAGAGCGGCTACAGCAACAAGGCATCACTGTGCTGGTTATGCTGCCTGATCAGTGTCTGTTAGGTGATCGAAAAAGTGTGGATTGGAATGATGTGTGGTGCCAGCACCAACATGCAGGCTTTCCCACAAAAAAATCATTGCAACAGCACTACTTTCAGGAGAAACAACGCATGGCACAGATCAATATGTCCGTTATTGACACAGAGGCTGGCAAAAGTGGCGAGTGTGCTTTTTGTCCGCCTCACGGTTGGCAAGGCAATCCTGACGATTACCTCATGCTTATGCGTGAGCGGTATCGTGATGTGATGTTTTATCAACGCATGCTGGTGACAGCAAAATTACAAAAGAAAGTGAAGTTGGTGATTCGAGGCCCGTTCGCTCAAGAGGTGCAATGCATTTTAGGCAAACTCAACCAAACCATCGCCGCTTAATTTAAACAACCAACCCAAGTGGGGGAAACTCCACTTGGGGTTCCTCCGCATCTGAAACGGAGGATTCATGGCAAAGAAAATCAAAAGAAGTGTGATAAAGTGGATTAAAAAGCTGGCCCAGTCAGACATCAAACGTACTGAAGCCCTTGCTGAAGACTTGCGTAAGGCAGGTTTAGCAGCCATTGGTGGTGGTATTGTTGGTATGTTCTTACACCAAGGCGGCATTAGCACGATAGATGCTGAGAAATTAGTATTTTTAGGGCTAATCATGTGGGTCGTTGGTATTTTCTTGACGAAAACCAACAAAAAGGATGATCATTAATGAGAGCTGTTTTGGAGTGAATTATGGGTTTTAATTTTGTTCTCTCTATTGTTGCACTGGTCTTTCTACTCATGGCTGTTTACGGCTTTTGGAGTCGCCATCAGCTAGACAAAAAAAATGACAAGATAAAGACGAGGCTGAGAGCTAAGTCTTAATCTTTTTCACAAATTAAGGTGGGCTTCGGCTCACTTTAATTTTCATGCTGTAAAAAATCCGTAACAAATCCTATTGTTTTTTCTTTGCTTCTATGCAACATTAGTAAATCCTATTGATTATAAGAGAGTGTTATGTTTTTCGACTCAGAAGAGTTAGCAATATTTAAAGCGCGAGCCGTTCAATTTTTCCAGTCAAGACCTGACCTGTTAGAAAAGCTAAGAAAGCACAAAGGAACGCTTTTTTGGACTCAAAAAGAGTTATCGCTATTCGATAGAACTGTTTTTGATGGGTGTAATTCTGCTGGGTATGCTTAAAAAGCATTTCGTTTCGTTAGAAAATTAATTAAATATTGGGGTTAGTGTATTATGAACACCATTGATGGCTTGCCATATGGTTATGTCTTTTTGATGAGCCATACAGGGATGTGGCGAGAGAAAGGTTTTAATGTCAATCAATTTGGGCAAGTGAAGCAACAAAATCAGCAGGCTATGGCCCAACATCAGAAACGCCCTGAGTGGTCGGAGGGCAAACGCTTCAGAGCTTAAGCAGCCTCTTTTTTCTTTTCAGCTAAAATTTTACGTTTTTCCTGCATCTCTTTGTGCATATTGCCAACAAAGTTACTTCCTGTTTGTATGAATAAAAAAGGGAAGACGGCATGGATGATCAAGCCAAATCCACAACAGATTGATTTCAAACCACGAGAAGCGGCAAAACAAAAGTGTTGGAAATAGGTTTCATTAACATCATGAGGGTGTTGGGTGAATATGTTTCGCATTGCAATATCCTTATTAATGTGCTTAAAAAAAGAATAACACGGTATATTCCAATAAGAAATACTCTGCATATGTTATGATATAGATATGAAAAGTGTTTTAGCTGTTAATAAGCAACTCCAATGTACTTTGCAGGGCCAGAGCAATCTGCCAAGCCGGTTTCGTGCGTCTAAAAAGAAAGTGTTGCCTTCCGATAAATCCCAGTTTGTCTTTGCGCAATTTGATATTATTTATGATCGGCTATGGGAGAGTAAAGGCTTTAAAAATGATCTTGAGCGTGATGCTTATGTTTTGGAGTGGAATGAAGCACTCAAGCCAATCAGTCAGCTAGAGTTAGAGGCGGTTTGTAACAAGTTATCTTTACTTCCACAAGATGAGCTGCCGCATATTATCTCAGCACAGCGATTTTTGGGTTATTGTAGAGCTTTGCAGCCCGAAGAGCTGGGTTTTCCAAACTTTCGTTTTGCTTATGATGAGTGCTATAAATATACAAAGAACGCGCACAAATATTCAGGTCAGCGATGGAGTCATCCGTTAATTTTTGCCGCAAGCATGGAGCTATATGATAAAGACAGATTGTCTGTTGGACACCAGCATAGCGAGTATTCTTTGTTTAAGAGGGTGTATATGCGCCATATTCGTCGATTTTTGGCAGGTAAAGTTTATGATCAACCTCCTTTAGTTAAACCTTTTCTTAAAAGGAGAGCGGAGCAAAATAACCAAGTTGCTGCTTCTAGCCTACAGAAAATAAGAAGTCTAATAGTTTTAGCAACATAGATTTGATAAATAACATTTCAGGTACTTTGTAACAATTTGGACTCTTCTGAGATGAACAAGAAATTCAGCATAGCAAGCTCTAAATTATAAAGTGTCTTTTGTTGTGTGTTTATTTTCTTTTGATTTTAATTAAATTGTATACACCCCCTACTGCTTTGAAATAAGATAGCACTTTTCTAATAGTGCATCGATTAAAATTTTAATTTTTCTGGTATCATACGAGCCATCCATTAAGCTCTCGCGCGTTTGCTTACAAAATTTATTTGAATACGTTTCTTTACTATCTAATGCACCTTGATAAAGGCCAACCTTCTTTTTATATGAATTCCAGCGCACTTTAGCCTTCGGTTCTTCACCACTATCAAGATCGAGGAAACACTCAATAGCAACCGCTTTTCCGTTTATATCTCCATAACTTTCACCATCTGGGCCAATGGTTGGAAAATTATTAAATTCGCTAAGCTTAGGTAAAAGCATAATTTGAATATTTTCTGGTAATTTATCTGTATTAATTGTTTCGTACTGCTCATTTCCTTCAGCATCATTGTCAAATATTGCAACCGTTTTATTTTGGATGTCCATTGTGACTAAACTTTTGACAAGCTTGGCTAGTTCGCTCGCCTTAAAAAAAGGGTGGTTTATCCCGTTAATGTCTAAGTCAATGAAATTAAAAAAATCGTATATCTCTGGGTAAAGGTTTTCTAATGCATGTTTAATTATTTTTGTATCAGACTTACCTTCTGTAAGAAGAAGGAATTTTTCATTGCGATTTGATCCAGATATAAAATCACTTTTAGAAGCCCACCCTGCATACACCAATGGCCCATATTGCCATATTACTCTAGCTTCAAGATTTTCCTCGTTTTCGGCTAAGATTATTAATATTGAATATGGGTCTATGAAGCCGATTAAGTAAGAAAAATAGCTTGATTCGGAATATGAGTCCGCTTCAGCACGCTCAAATGAAGGTAAAGATTTAAATTTACAGTTAGTTAAACGCCCACGGATTTTATACATTTCCTTTTCTTGATCTTCATAATCTATGTATTCATCACTAAAACTACTGACGGGGCGCTGTGTAATTAATTTACAAAACTCTGTGAATGTTGGCCGCTCTTTCTTATTAAAATCTATTTCCTCATATATTAGGTTATCATCTGCTTCTTTAATCTTTTTATTATATTCATCTTCTGCATGTTGAAGATTAAATCCTAATAATTTTAGTCTTGGTTTAATTTCTTTAAGTGAGCGCACAAGGGCTGCCTCCATGTGGCCAGGGCTTTTTCCAGCTTCTTTAAAATAATCATAATTTATCTGGTCTGATGTTACCGGCATGTGGTCTTTCTCTTGAAAGATAGAACTATGGTCATCACCAATATCATTCTTGCTGTAGGTTAAAGTTATATTTTCAATTCTCAGTGTAATCTCTGTTCCCACTTGCATTTTCTCCAATTAAATAATGTATGCTGCCGCAGGATGATCAAGTAACTCCACAGGTCGGATATACCGCTCCAACGCCGCAGAACTATGTTGACTGACTTGCCTGAGCTTTTCATCAGGCGCACCTGCAAGCTTAGCTTCCGTCAAGAATCCTGCTCTAAAGCTGTGTGGCGTATAGCCTGTCAAGTTTGCAAGATCGAGGTATTTGTTGAGGATATGGTCAACAGCACTGCTGGATAGAGCCTTGCTTTGTAATTGCTCCCCTTTTTTGATTGCTCTAAACACTGGGCCTTTTTTAATTTTGCTGCGCTCCAACCACAACTGCATCAATGTACTCGGGCAATATGGATAGACCGGTTGCAGTATCATTGGCACCTGCAAGCGTTTCTCACCTGTTTGATTCACTTTATTGCGCCCTAAATTAAGCAACATCCCCTTCCCTGCCACACTTTCTAAATCTTCCACCTTTGCAGCAACAATCTCGGACTTTCTAAAAGCTCCAAACCATAGCCATGACAATAAGGCTAAATCGCGTATTCCGGCCAGTGACTGTGTATCAATGACTGACAACAATTGCTCAAACTCTGCTTTTAATAAAGGTTTAGCCTGCTTAGGCTGGTAATTATCATGACGTTTGATGGAAAACAACACAGCCTTAACCTGCATGGAGTCACTGAAGGACTTAAAGCCCATCTTGACGTGCTTAGCATTGATTGCGGCCAGTGATTTTTGAATCGTAGTACGCTTGCGCTTTTTTTGCTTTATACAGGTGATGTAAAAAAAGCGCGACTGCGCCTTCATCGGCAGGTAGCGGTGTCAGCCCTAACTTATAGCAATACGTCTCAAAATCCTTCCAAGGTTTTGCATAGGCAATTTCTGTGTTAGGCGCAGCGCTGTTATTTTCAACGAAGGATTGCAGCTCTTTTAAGGAATCAAGCAACTCCGTGGAGGCGTTGTTTACTACGAGTTCTTGCATATAGTCCCCTGTTATTTCGTAGCTAATTGATTAACTTTACGCAGCAATAACTTATTTGCTTTAATAAGTTGTTTGAGTTTTTGATCTTTACTTGTTAGTGCTTGCAACAATTTGCCTTGTTTCACTTGGTTTTGTTTTAGGGCTTTGTTATCTAAACTCTGTTCAGTCAGTGCGCTGCGATTTGATCGCATTTCATCTTCAAGCTTGAAGTATTTTTCGCGCAGCACACCATGCTTTTCTTTGAGGGTATCTCGCTCAGTCCGTGCAGCATCATATTTATTCATCCACATGGCAGTATCGGATTCATAGGAGTCATTGGCATCTTCCAACCGCTTTTCTAAAAGCTTAATATTCGATTCCAACAATACAATTTTATCGACATATTTTTCATCTAAAGCGGCGCTAATGGTGGTCATTAATTGACTCTGGCGCTGTTTTTCCATTGCCAGATCATTTTCAAGTTGAATTGTATCGGCTTCTTTTTGATTTTGTTTTTCTATCAAAGCGTGCATCTGCGCTTCAGCCTGAGTGCGTTTTTGCTCTAAGACTCTAAGCTGATTCACATACTCCTCAATGGCGCGACTTTTACCTGCGTCCATTTGGCGTAAATGCTCAATTTCATTTTTCATTAACTCACGTTCTGACTGCACTTGCCCTTGTTGTTTTTCGAGTTCAACAAAACGCTGTTGATATTCTTCTTCCAATGCTTGCTGGCGCTCGGAAAATTCGCCTTCAAGCTGTTGCTCGCGGTCTGTGAGTGCTGATTCTAAGCCTGCAACAATTTGAGTAATAGCACCAGAAGAAGCGATGACTTTCGGTTGATCATTTTGAGTAAGAACATGCTCTACCTGCTGGCTGCGATTGACTTGGTGGATGCCTTTGCTATTAAACCAACGCACTATTTCACCAATGCGACGAGCGGAGCCTTTACCGCCCAGCTCATCTTTGACTCGCTGGTTGGTGACACGCTCACCGCGTTGATGAATGGCAAAACAGGCTTGCTGTAAAGTTGCATCATCAAGACGCACATTACCATGTTGCTTTTTTTCCATAGAGATCATACTTCCACCTCTTCATAAAAGGCATCAAGAGCGCCTTGCATACTTTGAATTAAATCACTGGGCAAATCACAACGGTAGAGTTGCTGAATGAAGGTTTTAAACTCGGTAAGCTGGGTTTCTAAGTTATAGTTGCAATGATATTTTTGGTTAATGATTAGCTCAAACTTTGGGCCATATTGATTAATGTTCACTTCCACTAAATAAAGCTGCTTGGTTTTCAGTGAACTGGCCTTTTGGTTCTTTAAAGTTAGTAATATGCTCTCTGGCCAAACAGGTTTTAAGTCAAAGGGGCTTTCTTCTTGGGCCACTAGATTAAGTGGAGCGATAAAATGTAAAACTTGCTGCTCTATAAGGTAGAGACGCTCACTGGATAATAGGCGAAGTTCATTTAGCACTCTAAATAAACGAACAAAGCTCTCTAAACTTTTCTGACTTAGGTTTAGATCATAGTGGTCAAATACCAAGCTTGCTACGACATAACCGCAAGGTGTTCCCAACTCAAACTGCAACTCATAATAATTGGCTTTTGGGTGCAAATGATCATCGGTTGATAGTATGGTGTTTGAATCGCCAATTTGCTGCATTTGCACAATATCGAGCTGAGCATCACGAAGGCTGTAGCATTGCAGATAAGTGGTTCGCTCTTCACTCTCTAAGCTTATCCATTCTCTATTCATAAATGCTGGCTCCTTTTTTTCATCGAGCAAATTGAGTTTGAACTGCATTATATTTTTAAGCCAGCCTCTTGAACTAATTGCCAAAGTGACACTTTACGCTTATGCGCTTCTTTTAATTTTGCATGATAATCTGCTTGTGAGGGGATGTTTCCCCACTCTTGAATATCTTCTGCAAATTTCATGGCCTGTTTTAAATCATTGACTGCATACTTGTAATACTTGGATTGCACTTTTACGAGAACACCATCAACAAGAGTACGGCGGCAAATGACTCCTTCCAGTGGATAACCTTGCTGAGCTAATTGATTTGAGAGTGTGCGTAAAGAAGAGTAGTGCACATTCTCAAGGTCATTGATGTTCTCTCGCACCCAGGTTGCAACAAGAGCAACCTCTCCCATTTCCATTAGAAAGCTAAAAGTCAGTTTAAGTGATTGCGCTTTCGCATACTCTATAGCTTTTTTCTTTGCATCGATAACTTCAGTGGCTGAACAATGTTTAATATACTTTTGAAAGCTGCTGGCATTAACTAAGCGTTCAAAATTTTGCCAGCGTACTGCTTGAGCTTCTTTGGTTAAACCTTCTAACTCATACGCCTCAGTTAGTAGTTTATTAATCTCATCTTGATAGAAGTGCATAGGGTCAACACAGTTTTTATAACCTATAAGATAGTCAATCGCTTCTTTAGAGCGCCATGCTTTGATCAGTCGGTAGGAAATTTCTATAATATCATTTGGCTGAAGCTCGGAGCTTCCTTGACGAATTAGATCAATGTATCCATCGACATCATCACGTAAATCCGCGATATCTTCTAGTGCGCTGTTAAGTGCAAAAGAATCGTCAGAGTTGCCTTTGCTCTTTAATAATTTTTTTACAAGCAGTTCTAGATGATTGACCGCTTCGGGCACAAGTGCATGCTTAAAGCTGCTGATCACTTCATCACGCACACCATAACTATTATTTAAATAAACCGTGAGCACAGTTTCAGCTAGTTTGATTGGGTCTACTTTTTCAACACAAGCCCAGGCTTTGCCCCAAAGCTCAACCATTTCTCGATAGCTGCCACCAATATCACCATTTGAATCGTCAGCTCGCTCAAAGGTATAACGATCAGTCTCGATTAAGGCTTGTAGTAAATCAGCCGCTTCTTGAGGGGCGGCTTCTAATAAGTCTTTCTCAATAGTTTCTAGCAAGGAGTCTATTTGTAGTGAGAGTTGTGAAGCTTCGCGCCAACCCAAAAACTTTTTAGCACGCTTGAGTGCAGTGACTTCTGTTTTTAATTTTTTCGCCAGTTTCTTGGGGTCGAGACTGACTAAGAGTAAATCGAGTTTCTTTTTAAAGTGTTTGTCTTCTTCTGCATGCGAGAGAATGCAGTCAAACAGTTTCTCTTGACTGATTTTCTCTAGCTTCTTTGTCCAGAGTTCACGATTGAGTGCTGGCATTTTTTAAAATCCTTCCCGTTTCCCACCATTATTGGCTTACATTTTAAATATTTTATTGATTTAATTATACGCTATATCGAGATAAATATCTAATTTATCGTATTATTTTGATTTGTTAGAATAGATACTTCTAAACAGTAGAAAAGACCCCAAGAAGGGGCCTTTAAAGTAAAATCTTTTTTTGAGAGAAGCTAAAGTCGCATGAGCGCTGCGTGGAACTGATTTGTGAAACGTCACCTTTGAATCGCCCAAGGGTACGGCTTCATATCAAATCATGTTATTTAACTAACTTTTTAGATTGGGTTGTCGTATATTGCCGGAAAATTAAACCAGGAAATATTTCGTATAATGGCCTATGAACGCACAGAAATTCTGTTGCAATGATATGTAGGTAAGCAGCCCAACATACAGCTTATTTGTGTGATACTTATTTAAAATTCTTTTTGCCCGTAAGCCACAAATATCTATCCAGCTCCCTAAAGCTAACGCCTTCTAAGCCATAATAAGCCTTAAACTGTTTTAATATTTCTATAAATTTTGGATATTCTTTTAAGTCTCTTCTTCTAAATTTGCAAAATTTATCTTTTTTCTTAAGATGTGTGAGCACTTTATCTACAAAACTATCATAAATAGGGTATTGGTTAGACTCATGATGACAGCAGTACTTAGTAGCAAAAGAGTACAAGTATTTATTCCCATAAGGGACTGAAGCAATTTCATCTACAAGTGTATGGTCATGATTTAATAAACGCTGATCAATATTTAAACTCACAATATGCTTTGCCATAGAGTGAGTGCCATAAATATTAGTACTATAAAAATCATTAAGCGCAGATACCTTTATCAGAACATTTTCGAGCTTGTCATTCTTTCTGTAAATTTGACCAAATAATTTTTTCAAGCTTTTATCTTGGTTAACATACTTTTCATCCTCATCCCATATTTTAAGGTATTTTTTAACTTCGCTTTTGCTTGGTAATATTTCAGGCATAAAATAATTCTCTATAAAATTTATTCCATATATGATTCAAGCAACCGCAGCAACAGTACAGTTAACAATTTTTGGTATAAGAGAAAAATTACTTTCACTTTTTTGCATTTCATACATTTTTACGTGAGGGTGCATTTGATTCAGTATTAATTTTATACTCTTCTTGTCAAGATCGCTTGTTCGACACCCAAAATATACAGATTTAATAACTTCTGACTTAAATGGAATAAGAACCGCGCCACACCTACTATCGTCTTCTTCGCGTAAAGAATGTATAATTCGCCACTCGTTCTCATACCCCCAATCATTTGACTTTGTTAATACAAAGCTCTTGTAGAGATTCTCACTGCTCTTGGCTATTACTTTCTCATCCCAAGTGAGCCAACTTTCAGCAAATTTTTTGTACGAAAGTGGCTTAGGAAACTCATTTTCATAACTGACTCTTTGAGCTAATGATATAAGATTAGGAACTTTAGAAGTAGGTTGAACTTCTATTACTATTCCTTTATGGTGATCAGCGTAGTGTGACCACATAAGTATATTGTCATTACAGGATGACAAGCAGAGAACTCTTCCCCTCTTGGACATAGTCTGATAATGCTCTAATTGTGAACTAATCATCTTTTTTAAATAATTAATCCATTTAGCTTCAACAGTTTTTTTATTACTGCTTAACTCCTTTAATCTTTCTTTTCTGTTTAGGTTTCTCAGTCTTTGCCATTCATTACAAATGTGTGTCTTCATTTCACTATCGGATGGATTATTGAATGGGGATGATTGACCTGACAACCATTTAGAAATTTGATTGCTAAATATCTTTAAGTCATTTGCCTCACCCGTCATCGGAATTTTTAGATCACAGTCAAAAGGGTCATTAAACTCTTCTGGAACACTATATAAAAATGATTGACCAATTAGCGTTTTACGTGCCCCTTCAACATCAAGATATTTATAAAGGTTATGTGATTTTTCATAAGAATCCTTCATATATCAACTTCCTTGTAGCATTGATATTGAGCGCTATTGATAATAGTGATCAAATTGGTTGTAAGCTAACATACTTTCTTTGGCCTCAATCCAAAAATTAAGCTCTTTAAATTTATAGTATATTCAAGGTGATAAAGGTACAAATCGCTTCACATTCAGCTTATCCGGCCCTACCCTATCCGCACCATAATCACTTTGAACCAGCTCAGCGACCTTTGCAGTCGCCAGTGTTATCGCATCTTTGGGCGCAGCTTTAATAATGAACTCAACCTCAGTGACCTCCTCACCCACCTCATAATCAGCGATGACATGCCAGCGTAAGACCTGCTTAGAGCGTAGCATGGCTTCTCGCTTTCTACGCTCTGCCCGTGTTAAGTTTTTTGTCTGGTCTAGCATGTGCGGGCTATTTTTTCTTTGTGGCCTTTTTTGCTGGCTTCTTCGCCGCCGTTTTAGCCTTAACTACCTTTTTAGCGATAATTTTCTTAGCTGCGGCCTTTTTAGGTGTCGCTTTCTTCACTGGGGATTTTTTCGTGACAGTTTTCTTCGTAGCTGCTTTAGCGGCTGCTTTTTTAGGTGTGGCTTTCTTTGCAGCAGGTTTCTTCGTGGTCGTTTTAGTCGCCTTTTTAGCCGCACTCTTCTTCGCTGCTGGCTTTTTGGCTGCACTTGCTTTCTTGGTTGCTGCTTTAGGTGCTGGCTTATCATCCAGTAAATCAGCAAGTTTTTTCCAAGTGACTTTTTGCTCCTTACTAGCGCCTTTTTTCTTAAGGCCGATGCCGCTTGCAGTGACCTTTAGCTCCCCTAACCCATCAATTTTCAAACAAAAGCCATTTTTAGGTGCCGCCAGCTCGCCAAGGTTGAGTGTTGTTTTCATTAAAATATTCTCTTAAAACAATGATATAAAGTCATTGTAGCACTTGGTTAACCATATAGCGAAGTTAGGCTTCTTCAGCTTCCACGCTTTTTGATAATGTCGGTATTTTTTCAGCATTTTTTATAAGAAATTTTTGAAGCTCTTTTTGAAAGCAGACAATACGATTATTGATTTTAGTAATATCGTCAATGCTAAAGTTCTCGATAATAATTTCGCCTGACTCTGTGGCAAAGGCTTGCAAGAAGCTTTCAAAACTATGGCGCATTTCGAGTGGTAAATCGTATTTTGGAATGATCGCAGATAAATGGTTTTGATAGGCTTCCATTAGGCGCTCTTTGCGACTCCCCACTCCGTAAACGGCACACCGAATGGCAAATTCAAGTTGTGTCCATGCGTGGCTATATTTCATATATTCGTATCTCCTGATAACTTTGCCATACCTACTAAAAAGTATAGTTTGCTCTCAGAAAGGGTGCGACCGGCGTACTCGCCGCAACGCACGAGCGTGGAGGTGAATCGAGCCAGCGAGAGAGGAGGCAACGTGGTGGTGAGCCTCCTATATAATACTATATGGAAATGCACCTTGTGGATAAGTGCCTCAAAGCTAATATTGATGCTTTGTTCAAGAGGTATTTAAAAGTTCAGGAAGTCCATGACTCATGTATTAAACATACTCATATCAAGTATAAGTAATACATGAGTCATGGACTACTTATACTCTAAATTAGAGTATAACTTGCTTACAGTCTTAATTTAGTTATACTCTGATTTAGAGTATATAAGATCATTGATTAGAGAGGATTTATGTCAAATAAGACAATAAAATCAGATATTCAGGAGCACTTTGAGGATGGCGTTTTAGTGCAACGTACAGAAGTATCGCATACTGTAAACTCCGGTGAACCAAGTTACGTAAAGCTTTACTTTGATGATTTAGCTTTCTTGTTTGGCATGCCTAAAGGTTTAAGTGATGTTTTATTTGAGTTAATTAAGTTGATTGATTTTGAAACAAATGAGATTCACTTAACTACACCAAGGAAAGAGCAAATTGTTAAAACTTTAGGCATTAAACGTGTTCAAACCTTAAATAACTATATTGCGACACTGAAGAAGAAACAGATTTTGCTATCTGCTGGTCGCGGAGTCTACAAACCTAACCCTTACATAATTGCCCGAGGTAAGTGGTCTGATATTAAGAAATTAAGAAATAGAGCAGACATATCACTAAAAATAGATTACACAGAGAAGGGTAGAAAAATTTCGACAGATATTAGAGAAAAGCCTGCAAAAAAGCCAAAACTAAAGGTGGTAAAAAATAACTGACTTTGGTCATAGGTTAATTTTACTTTTAATCCTTTTAAGCAAAGTTTCGATTTCCATATTGCCAGAAACATAGTAGTCGTTGCTACGATTCCTGAGTCTCTTCAATATTATATGCAGATTATCAACAATAGCTTCATTGTCAGTGAATGACTGAGTAAACGAGTCTTCTGAGAAGTAGGCGTGTGAATCGTTTTCAGCGTTTTTGATTGTAACTGCAATTTCAGCATCAATGTTAGGCAAACTACGCTTCAAACTAAAGAATTTGTAGCGACAAACCACAAGATTAGTGCTCCTATCTGGGCTTTGCACCCATGCGAGCATTTCATCAAAGTCTTTGGAATCAATCATATTTTACTGGCAGCCCATTTAATGATCATCACATTAGACCAGCAAAAAGAAAAAAAGAGCCACCGTTGTTGGCTCTTTCACAGTGAGTTTGCAGTTGATTGGACAAACCGACTCGGTTGATTTTGCTTGTCCGATACTGACTTTATCGAAAAATACCCCGATGTTCAAGACCTACAAAATTAATGGAGTGTATTTGGGGCGGAATGCGGTATTATAGAGCCAGAAAGAAATTTTGACTTACAAGGAGGTCGACAATGAAAAAAGCGCCCAAGAAATTTGTATTTCGCAACAAGTGGTGGTTAAAGTGGCAGTTCTTGTTTTGTGTGTTCGGCGTTTTAGTTGGGCTGTTTGGGTTGAAGGTTGGTTTTTTTAGTACGCTCGTGTATGTGATATTTATGTATGGTGGTAGAAATAATCAATGTGCTAGCACTAGAGCTAATATCTCGGAAAAAAGTAACTTAGACGAAAGTCACAACATGCCTACAGAGCTATATCAAACAAGATTAAGTAATAACGATGTTTTTTCTTACGATTCTGAACGTACTTCTTCAGGTTTGTATACAGATGATGGCTATGATATTGGAACAGGTAAATATGATATGATGTATGACAACAAGCTTTCTAGAAATGATGGTGGGTTTTAATACCCACCAAGTGCTCATCGTTTAATGCTCTTTCGTGTCATTATAATCACTATTAAAAGTTGATACACCAGCGAGCCAAGCCCCAGCTTGATCTCCCATTTTACTGCTATCAGAAATGACTTTTTTTAACGACTCGGCTGTGTTATTAGGCAAGAAATCCTTGTTGTCATAATCCTTTTTCATATTATTCATTGCTGTATTAATGTTAGCTTGATTAGGATTTGAGCTATAATTCTCAGCAAAAATAGTAGACTGATCTTTTGTTAACCCATATTCATTTTGGGCCATTTGAGCAATTGTTCCTTTATACTCACCTTCATTTTGACTCCAAAATTGTTGTACTGCTTCTCCTCCTGCCTTATTGACGGTGGTAGCGGCGGCAGTTAAAAATGCTCCTTTTTCTTGCCAAGACATTCCTTGTGTCGCCTTACCCAGATCAGAATGGTGGCCTGTGATAAATTTCTCGGCATAGTCGTAACCACTTAATGCTGCGCCAGCAATAGTGCGGCCAGCATTTTCAACTCCCTTTCCTATGCTGCCAATTACTCCATACTTTTCGGTAAATGCCTGATCATCGTTCTTTATTTGTTCCATCATTGCTGTGCGCTTTTCAGGTGATTGAGCATCAGTCATCAACTTGTCAAAGGCTTGTTTATTCCCATGAAATCCTGCAAACAACGCATCTCTTTCAGCATTATGTTTATTAGCAATGGAATTATGGCCTGCCCTGGTTTTATCATCAGAAGAAAGCAGGCGTGAAGCTAATGAGGGTGTCTCATAAGACTTCCTTAATAGCTGCGGAGCATTTTCTTTGAGGCGCTCTTTTGCTGCCTCCGCTCGCTGACTTTTCCATGAATTTTCAACGCCACTCTCCCACTTCCCATATTGTTCTTTAACTGCATCACCATTGATCGGCTTATTAAGATTATCCTCAACATTACCCTTTATGTTTTCAGCTTCACTTAAGTCTTTGCTTGGCTTAATACCCTTTAATTCTTGTTGTGGTTTTGATGTATCAACCTCTAGACTTTTACTTCCACCAAAAAGAATATTTTGAAGGGCTTCTCTACCTTTAGGCGAATATGACATTGCTCTCATTTCTGCCATATTTTGTAGTTGGCTTTGACTTGTATAGTAAGGAGCAAAGGTCGCCATAGCATTTCTTTTATCGTCTTCTTGAACATCACCTGAACCAACTAGTGCTCTATAAGACTCACCAAGTTCATATTGCTTACCTTGCGACTGCACCCACCCAGCAGCTTGATCTAAATCGACCTTAAATGAAGAACCATACTGACTCTGTTGAGTTTTTGCTCTTGAAAGAGCATCAGTTTTTGAATTAACCTTTTGGGCTGACCTTTGAAGAGATTTTGCCTCTGACGAACCCATCGATTTACTGAAGCTGTCACTTTTATCCTGTACTGTACCATGAGCAATGTTTTGTAAAAGCTCAGCAGAGTCTTTTTGTGAAAAACCAAGGTCTTTCCCTTTTGCATTTACAAACTGGGCCATCTGGTTGGCAGTGTCTGTTGAACTTTTTGAGCCACTTCCGTGAATGGAGGCTTTAGCACCAATTGCTTTAAAAAGATTTGCTCCAGCGCTTCCAGATAAATCAAGAGCAACAGCGCCAGCAACTTCATTTCGATGGCTTTTGTTTATACTGAATTGTTTCATTACGCTGTCTGTTATTGAGTTTGCGACTCCAGCACTGTGAGAATGAGAACCACTGATTGTTTTTCCAACTCTCTCAGAAAACGCACTAGCATTATTATGCTGATATGCAGACTGAAAACCTCGGCTAAGTTGCTGCCCAAAAGATTCTGTTGCTTGTGCTGATTGAGTTTGTGCCCTTGAAACCGACTCACCAAAAGATTTACTCATATCAAGCGAAGCTGTCGGTGCTCCTGAGAGGCTTGGGCCTGAATATCTATTTTGATGATAAGCAACATCTGGAATATTTGCCGCTTGAGGCTGCATTAGATCAGGGGTCATTATTTTTTCATTGATAGTGTCACCAGCCGATATTTTTCCTGATAAGTTAGTTGCGGCAACGGAGCCACCATAAACCAGACTCAAACTAATTGCAGGGGTTGCACTGATTAATAGTCCGCCGACTGAAATCCAGTGAGATAAAATGCTATCCATAGAAGATAAACCACTCATAGAGGTTAGTACGGGTATAGATGACATTTCTCCTGAAGACACCATCACTAAGAATAAATTGATGATGGACATAATAGGCATCCATAGCTGTATCCAAATCAGAGTTTGGACGTACCGTTTTGCAAATTGTAATCCGGCCATACCGAAAACAAGCATAAAGGCGACAAAGGGTGTGATTGCATAACTTAATCCCTCAAAGAAAGTCATCAGTGGTTGCATCGCAGATACAAATAAGTTGCTTTGCGCCGCCCACTGTGTATCTCGTTGCATGAGTGATTGGTGAAGCATTTCTGCTTGATTAAAGCCTTGAAAATCTTGGTAGCGTTTTATTGCGGCAGGCCCCCACATTAAATCAATGAAAGAATCAAGCATGAACTGTTGTGCACTTTGAGCACCTGAAGTCATCGTATTTAAAGCCTCATCTAATGTGTTAAATGCATTAGGGTCATGGACAACTGAAGCGAGTGCCCCTTTAACATTCGTATCATTCATTAACCGGGTGATACTTGCATTACCTGACGTAAGCATTTTATAGGCTTGCTCACAAGTAACATCTTGAGGCTTGCCATTAGGGTCAAGATATAAGCGTGTACCTAAATTATAAGAGTCATAGTGTGCAGCTTGTAGAGCTGTTTCAGAGTACATGTGTTGAAGTGTATCTTGTCCCAGATCGACTTTATTTAAAGTACATTCACTAATATAGTTTTTCCAAGAACGTTCTATATCAGAGCCTCCTTTGCTACTGATAGCTGTGTTCATTGCCATAATAATTTGTGGGCTGGTCATCATGCGCCTAACGTCAACTAAAATACTAAGTGGTGCGGCGAAAGTATTTTGAGTGATGCTCGTAGGCCGTGAATAAGCGGTTTCAAAAAGCTCTGTTATTTTGTAACCGATGGATGAGATAATTGATGCAGGAGCAGCAATACCTACAGGCATGTTATCAACTGATCTTGCGGCACCGTTGTAGGTACTTTCTATATGAACTGTTGCTGTTGGCCAAAAGGCGCAAGAGTAAAGAACCCATCCTAAAACAAGCTGTGGAAAGTCAAACTTCCCTCCATTAGCAATCGCTTGTATGCCGGTGAATAAGGCAGATAGTAGAAACCCAATCATCATGATTTTTTTAAACTCACCATTACCTGTGAGCATTTTCACCGCTCCCATTACCTCTGCAAGAAAATTTACATTGCCAATGGAGTAAACAGTAAATTCTATAGCCATATTTTTATCCTCTACTTTTTAAATCACTAAGGTGATAATTTACTTTTTGAATGTTAATAATGATTTGGTTGTAGTCCTTGATGAGAGTGACTAGAGAACCATATTGACGACTAAGATTTAGATATTCATTTTCAAGATTTTTAGAAGACTGATCTAAAACCTCCTGTGCTTTTTTCAGGTATTCACTTTTGCTATTTGCTAAAGCTGTTTGCCCAGCCTTCAGTAAATCTCTCATCAAACTATAAGTAAGTTCGAGCGCAATAGATGAAGCGGACTCGATGGCAAACACATTGGCAGCATCAGGGGCTTGGATTGATAAATTACGAATAAAGGCACCAATCCCTGAAGGCAGGTTGGACATGAAATTCATTTCTATTTGAGTAAGTTTAATCTCGTTATGAAGCTTGAAAATGATGCCGTCATTATTATTCACGCCTGCTAACATTTTGATAATTTCATGACGCAGGCTGTTTATTTTAATTTCTTTCAAACCACCACTTTTAGTCCCTGCATTTAAGCATTCGTCTTTATCAGAATCACAAGAGTAGATCGTTAGCTTTTTGGAGCCACTACCATCAATCATGTCTGCTAGAGTTACTTTATTGCCGGGTAGGGTTGTAATTGGATTTGTTTTTCCTTTACCTTTTTCTCCATCTTTTAAATCACCGATAATAACTGTACCTGTAACCGACATTATTGTTTCAAGTAATGTGTCGTCTTTATTTTTACCAAACCAACCTGCAACATGGTTTGCTTTTAGTTGCTTCCACACAATATTGCCAATCATGTTCTTATATTCGTCAGGCTTTTTCTGCTTAATGACCTCTTTTGGTTCATTTGTATTTGAGTCAAAAAAGTCCTTATTGAAACCATCTAACATGCTAGAAAGGGAAGCATTGTTATGTTGTTTCATGCCCATTGCATCCGCAGTATCATTCATGATGCCTTGTGCAAGTTGGCATGAATTACCAAAATACTGATTGAGGGCTTGTATTTTTTTCTGAAAATTCTCTATCCACGTTGAGCATGATGGACAAACGTTTTGGAGTGCCAGTTGAAACGCATAGCCTTTTGCATTGGCCGCGACAGTTCTCAATAGCTGAACAAGTTGGTCTTTATTGATATATGAAAGGGAGCCACCAAAAAGATCGACACCTCCACAACCACCTTTAAACGAGGGAGGCAGCATAGAAACTAGGTCTGCGTTCATAATTTTAGTTTTAGCTTCTATCTGACCACCAAAAATTACACCGCGCCTTTCACTTTCATAAGCACCGGGCTGATTGACATTTGACATGCCATTAAAAACACTGTTGAGTTGATCTTGCAATCCCTCGCCATGACTAAGCAGTGGGATATTGCAGGCGAGTATCAGCAATATGATTTTTGTTCGTCTAAACATGGTTTAACCTCTTTCTTTCAGGTGATTTTCGATGTAGTGCAATAACTCTTCAGGAGGAATGAAGCTCGATTTTGATTCATCTTTTTTCAGTCCCACACTTTGTCCTTGAAGCTTGTTTGCTAAATTGTTGCTCATATGTAGGAGAGGGCGCGTTAAGTCAAACTCTGATTGGCTAATCCAGTTCTTCTGTCGTGCTGAAATAAGCATTCTCTGCGTGATTTGGTCATAACTCATTAAGCCTTGACCAAGTGGCGCAACTTCTCCTTTGCCTGAAACAAGAAATAAAGCTGGAACTTGCTGAATGCCTAGATTTTTCGATTGTCCAGTATCAATTTTATAGTTAGGGAATGAGCCGTTTGGAAAAGGTTTGCCATCTGTCGATATAGGAATAACCTTGAAGCCTTCGTTCTGCATCACCTTAATGATTTTTGATTCAGCTTCACAATAAGGGCAGGTTGAGCGGAAAAAGAAAAAAATACCAACTTGCTTCTTCAATAAGTTTAAAATATGCTCTCGCCGCTTCTTAGTTTCTTTATCGATTTCTTGTGAAGCAAAAGTGGCCGTTGGGCGGCGACTAAGCTCATCAAGGTTCGGGTTTCCTACGACTGCGAGTTGAGCCATATCTGAAAAACGGTTTGCCTTATCCATCGCAATTCGTTGTAGATAAAAATAAGTTTTTACATTGTCTAGTGTTGGATTATCTTGAGCTGCGTCGAGGTACTTCGGTAGATTTTTACGCAGCCATGCGCTAGAGAGAGGCGCTTCGGAGCTTGATTTGGTTTTTATTGTTGGGGTTGGTTGCTTAAGGCTGGTATTGTTTACTGTCTTTGGATGTTGTTTCCTTTTTGGCTTAACTTCTTTTGGTTCTGACTTATACCAAAACCAACCTTGTTCTTGTTGGGAGTAAAAGCTATTTTCAGCCTTAGAGCTTTGCAAACTTAGAAAAGTAAGCAAACAGAATGAACTTAATAGCGTTATTCCACAGCTTTTCTTTAGTGAGTAAAACATAACATACCTTCAAAAATTGCTCTTTGAAGATATGCTACCTTTAACTTTTAGAAGGGTATCTGGGCTGAAAGACCGAATTACTGCATGACTCTAACTTTGTAACAGTGATTAGTCCGCGCTAGAGGTTGGTGTTTACACGTGTAAACACGTTTTAGTCAACGATCTTTTCTAAGAGTAGCTTAAGCTGCTTTTTAACATTAGACACGTCACTATTTTTTAAAGTTTTAGAGCTTATAACAATCTGATTGTTTTTAGAAATAGTAAATAGCTCTTTGCCTGATTTTGATGTTATCACCATTTTTTTAGGCTCTTTTTTTGGGGGATTAACTAAGTCCTCGACATATTTTTGCAGTACATTAGCACCTATACCATCTCTGATTTTATCAGTTAACATTAAAACAGCGTCTAAGTAATCTTGACCTCGGGAACATAATGCCCTTATAGCACCAGCCGTTCTACCCGATACCTTTGACATATCACCCACTTCATTCCAAACTTCACTATCAACTTTCGTAAAAGCCATGAGGTGACTTAACGTCGATTTATGTACCCCAAGAGATTCAGCTAGCTTATTTTGACTAATGACGCCATCCTTAATTACTTTATGGTAGTGCATGGCTTTAGAGTAATCTGACAAACTGTGTTTATCATTTTCTGCTGCCTGTACTTTAAAGGCTGCCAAATCAGATAAATCTCTACAAATTGCTGTGACATCAATTTTTTGTTGTTTACATGCTCTCCATCGCCTCTCGCCAGCGATTACTTCATATGCATACTTTTTATGTTTGATTGGCCTAATTACTATGGGTTGATGTTGCCCGTTCTCTTTAATATCATTTGCAAGAGCTTCAATTTCACCTAATTCAAATGTTTGCCTATCTGCATATTTCCAGTTTTTACATAAATTTGGGTTTATTTTAACATACTCGTTATCTCTTACTTCTCTGCTTTGTGTTTTTGGTGTTATATTTTTCCGGACTCCTTTCGTGAAATCAGATATACTCATGCTGCAGCTCCTTTAGCGCGAGATTTCACTGTTCTTTTCGCACGTATAACTTTTTTATTGTCGATTCCTAATCGTTTATTTAGTTCTTTTAGAGCACAATTCATTTCTCTTACTACTTTATTCGCTGCTTTATCGTTTTTCTTGTGTTTTGCAACATATTGAGTTATTGGTAGTCCTATTCCTGGCATGGCACACTCTTTCATAGAAGTGGATGTAGATATTGTTTGTTTAAACACCAAATCACCATACAGTTCTCGCATCATTGATTCCATTTGTTTAGATAGCTTTGTTTGTGGGGAGGGCTTTTTATTTATTAGAATGCCAGCAATCTTTAAACTAGGGTTATACCTTGGTTTGCTTGTTATTACATTTACATTCTGAAGTAATTCTTCCATGCCCGAAGCACTATATCCATCCATTTCAATAGGTATTAATAAGTGTGTTGATGCCATTAATGCCGCTAACAATGAATGTCCAAGCGCGGGGCCGCAGTCAATAAAGATGTAATCATATTTTTTTTTATAAGGTTCGATCGCGTGATCTAATGCAAACACTATCTCGAAATCTGATGTCTGTATTTCTGCAAGATTTGAGTTCGTTCCTATTAAATCTATGTTTTTTCTAATCGACGTTGGCTCAACATTGTTATTTAGATATAGGTCAACTGTATTTGCTGTTAAATCCTCTTTAGTGCCAAGCAATGATTCGGTTAGGTTGCCTTGAGCATCATTATCTATAAATAAAACCCTTTTGCCTTTTTCAGCTAACATGCAGCCTATGTTAAAATTCAAATTTGTTTTACCTACGCCACCTTTTTGGTTGGCTGTAGATATAATTTTTAAAGTTTTATTTGGCATACTGATCTCCTGCTATAGACTGTTGACACGTGTCAACAGTAGACAACGTAGCCATTCTCTTTAGAGAAATGAATTCATTGTAAGACATAAGGACTAGCTCTGGCCTATTGTGCTTTTCAATAATAACTGGCTCACTTAGTGCTGTCGAGGAGGTTCTTCCAAACAGAGTTTTTGCTTCTGTAGCTGACACTATTCTCATTTGATCTAGCCTTATATTAATTTATATACTTAAAGATAACGATAACTTTGACCCAGGTCAAATTTGATCATATAATGATATGACTACTTTATACATAACCGCTTAATACTTTTCTATTGTAAGTGTTCATACCCCTCTGAGGCCGCATGATATAAGACTTGAAGTCTATTGTGACATTGCGACCTAAAATTCCAAGTATATTTTATACAAGCAAATTTCCATAATACGTCATTTGTTTATGGCATTGTTCTGTCGTAAGAGGTATTATCTAAAGCTAGATATATCAACGATCTTGGAGGTGGCTGAACACTTACTTACTTTCTATTGAGATATATGGAAGCAGCAGGCCACATAAAAACTTTATTATTATTGCAGCCTGTTTGTTTGATTTTAAATTGTTTAGGAGCCTGGTTAGGAGAAATTCATATCATTTCATATATCGATTAACCAAGTCGATCGCAGCTTGTGGTAATGATGATATTTTTCTTGTGTCTTTATCTAAAATGCCATGATGGCTTTCATATATAGCAACTTCGTTCATGCTGTCATCATACATTATAAATTGTGCAGTCCATTTGTTGTGTTTGCTCGAAAGGTCAGTGAAATAGAACTTAATTTCTATTGTTTCGTTAAAGTAAAGTTCTTTTTTAAATGAACAATTTTCATGAAACACAATTGGCCATAGGTTTTTTGGCGATACTAAATCTACAAAATTATTCTCATTTAAAAATTCATAAAAAGCGCTTTTGAAAAAAGCATAATATTGAACGTTGCTTAAGTGGCCTGTTGAATCAATCTGGCTTTCAAGTATTCTATGTGATGTTGTGTATATCATGGTATATCCTTTTATATTGGTATTCGCCTATAATTTTGACATAGCTATTGTTTAAAGTTGATGTTTTTATTATTTCTTCCTTCTCCCATTTTCGTTCAATCATTTCTAAAAAGGCTATTTCGCGTAACAGAACTCGAAAAGGATATAGTATATTTTGATTAAGTATGACGCTCTGAAAAAAGCCTTCATTATCGATATGGCCCCCAAGGCTATAGCACTCAATAAAGTTAGAAAAATTACTGACATAACTCAAACCATTATGAATACCATAATCAGTTCGACAGTCGTTAGTAATTTTATGGTTTTTTCTTATTATTTGAAGATATGACCAAGGAAAGCAAACCGAAGTAAGCATTTTATTATATATGACATCCATGCCAGTGCTGTATAAATGGCAGTCGTCAATAAATTCAGATACGTATTTATTTTGCCATACATTATGAGTAGAGTAGGCTACGCGATTAGCATGGTCGTTTTTTTCCAAAAGGTAATAGACATATTCAGCACCAACTAATAACTTGAGCTTTTCGGCTACATTAATAAAACGTTGCTTATACTTATTTTTAGTAAAGCCCTCAATCATTCTTTTATCCTTGTAATTCCCTTTTTCGATGAAACGTTATTTCTGCTAAAGCTGTTATTTTAACATCTTTATAAATATTTACTGACGCTACACTATCAACATTTGTATTATATAGTATGTATTTGTCGCCATGTTTTTTAAACCTACTGATTATATATGATTCTTGGCCTTCAATTTTAATTATGCAGTTTCTACCTATATATTGATCAATATTGCTTTCTCTTAATTTACCACCAACATAATCAAATGAGGAATAAAATGGGAGCATACTGTCATCTTGAATAATGACGATAATATTACCATTCGAATTTTGTTTAAAAAACTGTATCTCTCTAATTATTTCTGTTTCTTCATCATTTTGAGACTCATCGACTACCTTAGGCATTGTATTATTTAAAGGTAAGTCAATAAGAGATTTTGCTGTGCTAGTAAGCATGGGAGTGACTCCAATTCCATATAAAAGCCATTGTTTTGTGCAAATAACACCTACATCAAATAGAGCAGCAATAACTTTATCCGCCGACTTACTTTTTAATCCAACATTTTCTCTATTTGGTTTTTCCCATGTTCTTAAAGTATTTATAGGTATTTTACTCTCTTTGGAGAACTCTTGACGGTTGAGCCTGCTCATTTTTATAGCAAAAGATAGTCGTATACCTCTCTCAATCAGCTCTTCTTTGCTTTCATGCATTATATTTTTTAAACATCGTATTGCTTTGTTGTAACTACTTATTCTATCAGCGGACTAATCAAAAATCTATAAACAACAATATGGTTGAAATAAAGTTAAAAATCAACAATATTGTTGACTATTGTTTTTCATTGGTATATCTTCATTTTTAATGGTTCTAGGTAACTCTATTTGATGAATTGAGGGAAAAAGAGAAGTGCAAAGCCTTAAACGAGTATGCTATAAAGACACGGATCGACTTGAATTAAAGAAAGATTGTCGAAAAATTCTAGGACTGCCACGAAATTAGCATATGTTGTAGTTATTAAACTGAAATGGTTATAGAAAAACTAAAGAGTAGTCTTATCACAAAAAAAGTGACCTAAAAGGCCACCAACCATACATAAAAATGTATAAATATCACAATACGAATAGTACTCTATATTTCATTATAAAGTCAACTGGTTGGTAATAAATTTAGGTCTCTCACTTTCAAAATAAGCGGATAAATGTGAGGGAAATATAAGTGAACGTTCAAATAAATTTGCCACAAGAAAAAGTGTATGTGGTGCGCCCATTTCTACTAAAAATTTGCAGTAACAATGAATGTGCAGCAGCTATATTATCAACGGCTTTACATCGTCATAATGAGCTAAAATGGGACACCCATTTCATTTCTCAGAAGGATATATTCGATTGCCTTTTTGGAGTTTATAGTCTCAAAAAAATATCAAAATCGATGCGATTTTTGTTTGATGCCAAGCTCATTTTAGAGGCAAAAAAGTATACTTCAGGTCGCCAAAAACCGTTCAAAATAAACACTGAATTACTCAATGAACTATCGTCTAATTACGAGTCAGATTACCCACTGAAAAAAGCAGTAATATCTCCTAAGAAAGCGCCACTATATAAAACCAGTAAACTTGCTTTTTCAGAGGAGAAAAGCCATGTAATTGTTGAAACGCCTAACCAGAACATCGAAACTCCCAAACGGGAGTTTGAAAGTGCCAAATTGGAGTTACCAAACTCCCAAACGGGCGTTTCCTATAAAGAGATAGAAGAAAAAGAGGGAAAAGAGAATAACAACAACAGAGAAGCAACTGTTGTTGTTCACGAAGAGACTTTAGGCTTTGATCAATCTGTTGTTGATCATCATGCAGAAGTTTTTAACCAGCTAGAGCAACAAGAACAAATTCATCTGGCTAACTTCAATCGAACAGAAAGCAAAGAAGCATGGCTAAAGCAGGCTACCGAGCTTCAAGAAACCATTACTGGCTTGACTACTGTGATCATGGATACCTACGGCCAAGAGTGCTTAGACTTGATCAAGAAAAAAGCCAGTGAAAGAAGGGAGGTTGTTGATGATGCAGTATCTTCTGACCAGGGGATTAACTTACCAGAAGAACAAGTAACAGAGCCTGCTCATGTCACTGCTGGCATCATAGGCACCAGCAATCCTTCTGTCACCCCAGAAGCAGAAAATGAACTCGATAACCCAGTTTTAAGCAATCAAAAACCGATAGAACCAGACTTCATAAAACACTGCGGTACAGAGATTTCTAGTTGTGAAATATCAACACCCGAGCCTAGCATTGAAACATTAGACAAAGTTCAAAGAACCACATCATTCAATACGTTGATTCAAGACCCAGTAGACTTCAGCAAAGCACACGGTAAAGTCAAAAATCCATTGTCTCAGTCCTTCTTCAAACAAGAAGTCTGCGCCCAAAAACGTCAGCTTAATAACCGTCATAAAACTCAACTTGAAAAGCTGCAAATCAAGCACGGACTCGACCCAGAAGAAATGCTTTGGTTTATTAAAAATTCATACACAGAGGAGGGCTATACCACTAATCACGTTATGGCAATTCTAACCAAGATTGCACCTGTTTTTACGCGGCCTAAAGATATGCCGACTCACAGCCATTAACACATTCAAGGAGAAGAAAAATGCAAAACTATTCAATAACACCAGAGTGCTTATTTTCAGTCAAAGTTGGCCATTATTTATGTCGAATGTCAGCGAGTGAAATACTTGAGTCTGATGTGGTTGATGGATTGGAAGATTCCTCAATTACTTTTATCGAAAAAGTAGCCGAACTTGAGCAAGAGTATTGCTCTCAATTGAAACAATCTGCCTAATTTTTCTCAGGAAAGCATCTTTATTCGACTATGGTAAAATACAATAAAAATCATTGAGATAGGAGAGAAAAAAATGGATGTAAATCCCATCATTCCAATCCTAGCAAATAAGGTCGGAAGAATAACCACAGGAGCACCCATTAAAGAGATTTATGAGTGCAACTTATTGATGTTTTCCTGCATTAGAGACTTAGGTTTAAAGCATCGACAGCTTGTGTCATCAGTCTTAGGTTGTAGTGCTAAATTTTCACGCCAGATTAGCCTTCTGAAAAGTGACGTTATTAAATCAATCGCAAGCAGTTCAGAGTGTCAATTTTTCCTCAGTGAAGAAGAAACTATTTTGCTAAAAAACTTCAAGAAGATGAAGATAAACTTGACCTGCCAAAGCTAGAGTCAGTTGATGAAATTGTAGGGAGTGTATAGTGTCAATTTTCCATTCAGATAAGGTCATATCAGAGTTAAAAATTCTCTACTTACTATCGTTAAAAGCTTTAGCAAAACGAGATTTAAAAATGGCAGCTATCGCTTTCAAATGTAGCGAAAATTTTGCTTGCCAAGTCTCAAAATCAAGTGATTTAGTTCTTAAGAGATTTGCCAAAATAAGCCAAGCAAAAACAAAAATTTCTTTTAAAGAAAAAAGTATGACTGAAGTATTGAATAAGTCAGGCATAGAAAAGACTGTATCTCTGATCAAAGTGATTATTCAGGAGTAGTGGTTATGGAAAAAAAGCAATCTAAAACCTACAATTCATCGTTGGTTTCAAACGAAGATAAGGTCGCTTTTTTAATGATGCTTGGCCTTAGAAGTCGTTGGATTAGTGGCATCTATGGCGTAGCTACTTCTAGAGTAAGATCAATTAGTAAAACTATCAGAAAATATGGCTTTTCACAGCAACTTGCGAGTGGTTCAGAACCCACAAGTGTGTCTATTATCTGCTCACGAGGTCGAATGATTGAAGCATCTTTACTCGTTCATTTCTATAAAAAAGTATCAGAAAATTTTGATAAAAGAGAGGTCGATTTAGAAGCGTTTTTAAAAGCATATAAACTCTATGTCAATGCACGTCACTCTGTAGGTGGCATGAATGAAAAAACATGGAGCATTATTAATGCTCAACAAGCCTATGTGCTCTTAAATGAATTGCATTTAGGGGAATCTATATTCCAAGCCTGTCATGTTTGTGGATGTAATTATTATCTCACTTTGGCACAAACGGCTGTTGCGGATGATTGCCCATTTTGTCGGCCACCTACGATTCATCACTATCACAAGAAACGTTCTAAATTTTCCAATGTGTCCTAGCAATATTATTTGGTATAACCACTATAGTCATGACAAATAAATGGTATAGGCAGTATATAAAAACCAATCAATATTTGGTATATCCATCTGTAGTTACCGCTTACAATGATTTTTTAGATAAATATTATACGTTAAAATACAAATAATATTTGGTTTGACCTATTCGTTTATTTTAATTGAAGAAAATCAGATATTTCTTATATATTATTTGGTATAACTATAGTGGTTATACCACCCTGGTAGCACTGCCAAAATAGTGTAAAAATATTTGGTGCGACCATAGGGTAGTTGCCAAGGTGGTGCCACCTCCAAAATAGTGTAAAAATATTTGGTGCAACCATAGGGTAATTGCCAGGGTGGTAGCACCTAAAAAATAGTGTAAAAATATTTGGTATCACCATAGGATAATTACCATTGACTGCATTTCTTTATTTGGTATCATCATACTATATTACCAAAAAAAATATTAATTTGGCATAAGCATGAGTAAAAAAACGAAAATGCGCTTGATCAAATTAACCAAGCGACCGAAGCGGAGCTTGAAGAGATCAGCAACGAAGCACAATCCCTTGTAAACGTCTTTTGGGAGGAGGTGAAGTCTAAACGCGAGTCAAACGAGTTCTCCGGCTCATTAGGGCTTAGAGTTCGCCGTATACGCAATTCTATTCAAATCGTCTGGTATGAGAACAAGTGGTACGGCACAGGCAATAAAAAGCGGATGTTCTCAAAGCAAATCCAGAAAGGGAAGGGGTACATGTATAGTCCAGATAAATTCAAAAAAATGCAGCAGTGGGAGCGTGATGCTGTTGGTGTTTTGGAAGAGAAATTTGGCCAGTTAAGAAAACGTATCGAAGTGCTCGGACGCATAAGACGACAAGTCAGTGCTTACAAACAGATCAAAAACTAGGAGTTTTTTTAATGCTAGAGTTGAGCGAAGACGACATAGATTTAAACGAGTTTTTGTTCGATAAAACGCCGAGTCATACACGTACTGTGATGATGATAGAAACTGATCATATTTTAACAAAAAAACAGGTCAGAAAATCATTTGAAAAAATCGATGAACTCGCTGCCTCAATTCAGAAGCTTGGGATACAACAGCCGATTATCGTTTACCCTTGTGATGGCAGAGGCCGTTTCACAATTAAGTGTGGAGAGAGGCGCTGGCGAGCAGCAAAACATATTGGTTTAAAGCGCGTCCCAGTCATTGTTGATTCAACGGTTGTGAATGAGCCAGAAATGGTGGTTGCAGAGCTGGTTGAAAACACTCAAAGAGAACCGCTAACGGCTTTAGAAATTGCTCACGCTTTAGATGCGCTATATGTTCATGGACTGACTCACGAAGAGATCGGCTTAGAGATTGGAAAAAGCCGTCAGTACGTGACAAAACACTTGCGATTATTAGACATGCCACAATGCATCATGTCATTGTACGACAGAGGAATTGTAAAAGACGTATCTACACTTAACTCATTGCTATGTGCATATGAAATTGATGAAGCTAGAACTCAACGCTTATGTGAACAATCAACCTCTGGAATTAGCCGCCATCAGGCGCAATTGTTTTGCAAAGGATTGAAGCTTGAAAAAGAGAAAACTATGGAGAAACAGCCCCTCATTAAGGCACAGCCCCTGAAAAAAGAATTGGCTAGTTATCCATCGCTAAAAAAAGAGATTCCACCAAACAAAAACACGATTCCTCTTAACACTGTAGAAGTCGAACTCAGTGATGGCAGACGTGTTAAATATGTCCCTCATATCCCGTCAGAATTTTACGGGCTTGATGAGTCAGGCAATCAGATTAAGGTTACAGCTTCTTCCATTGTCCGTGTCAGAAAACCTGCAAAGAAAAAGTCAGTTTCTATACCTCAAAAGTCACAGCTTGACTTGCTATAAAAAAGGGCTGAATAGCCCTCCTATTTTAAGCAGTTTTTTGCTCTTCTTTATCGTCAATTTTTTCTTCTTTTTTATCCTCAGTTATATCGACAATATTATCGCTAGTTTTATCAGGATTTTTTAGCCATTTTTTGAACTCTTTATCCTTATTCAGAACGTGATTAATGCACTCACTAATCACATAGTCTCTTTCAAGGTTTTCAATTCCAGAATCAGCCTCTAAAAATGTCACATATTGATTCAATTTTTGACGAAGTTCAGGCTTGATTCGTACTGTAATTCTCTCGTCCTTCTGTGACATTGGTTGAATGACGGCTTTACCCATTTTCCTCTCCTAGATAGTCATAATTATAAACATATCTAGTATACCTGATTTGATAAAAATATTAACGATATGACAATGTCATATCGTGACACAAAGTTGATACTTTAAAGTCCGTTCTTGAAATTGAGCATTTAATCACCATCTTATTGTTTTAGCTAAATGAGAAATATCATATGAAATATATACTAGCCTCTGACTACGCAAAACTTAACAAAATGGCTGAACCAGAAGTCTATGAGCTTGTTAACCAGAATAAGCTTCAATCTAAACACTTTGGTTCTTACAGAAGACCGCTATTTATTGCCGTAGAAAGCGTTCCAAAAAATATTATTTCCCTTGATGCAGAAGCTAACTACTTTCTATTAAGAAATGCATCAAAAAAATTAGGGGTATCACCAGAAAGAATCAGAGAAATTTTTAAAGCAGGGCTGATCAAACCTATCCGAACTAAAGGTTTTGTTCTTATCGACGAAGACCAGCTTTTTTCAGAAGAAGTAGCGAAGTTTTTGGGGCGGTATGATTAGTTGCTTTAAAGCCACCTTAGCAACCATCCTTTTTTTGATACTCAGCTCCTGCTCATTTACACCTAGAGAGCAATCTAGCATCGTCACAAGCTTCACATCGCCTTTTGTTCAAGCAGGACAGGCTGTGATGAATAACGCAGGCAGGAATAGTGCTCAAAGTGTCGCTTAACTGATATTAAATTTAGTGAACAAGACACGCTTCACTTCAACGGTTTCACCGTGTTCCTGAAGCAACTTATTGATCAATTTTACAGCCTCATTTTGCAGCCCATTAATGCCACTCTTCATTGATAGGTTTTTAAGGCTTTGTCGGCTGAATAAATCAACCAGACTACTTCGTATTAGTGGTAAGTGAGTGTTGACTATTTTTTCTGTTGTGGTGTCATCGACAATCAGTAATGAAACTTCTGTATAAAGGTATTTTTTTGAGCCTTGTAAATTGGTCAAAAACTGTGGTCTAAGATGGACATAGGAATCAGTAGAAAGTGCCAGGAGTGGACTCAATAAAAGGGCAAACAAGAGCAGTAATTTTATTGCATTCACTTTCTTTTGTCGTTTAGTTATCATGGCGAAAATACTTTATGCGAATGCCATTTTGTCTTTTCTCATCACCCCATACAGAGAAATCACCTTTAGCACTACTCAAGAATGTCGCTATTTGTATTAAGCTTTCAGCAATCAGGTCAGGCTTACCCTTAGTTAGCCCATCATCAATAGCTATTTGTGTCACATAAGCTTTAATCTTTCTATTAGTATCCTCGATTAGCAGTGCCGCTTGATATTCTTGGCCATCCTCTTTTAAGGCAGGCATAGTAACATTTTTTTCTGTTAGCTTATAGCATCCGACAGTAAGAAAGTAGTTACTGGAATCCAGCCACTTAATTATTTTGTCAATTACATCCTGCGTCATCACTTGTTAAAGCCTGCTTGGGGAAAATCCCGCTTTCTTAGGAGAGAGCGGGGAACTACCATGTGTGTTACTTGAGTTAAAAATACTCACTGAGTGAAATGCAGTTTTTATGCCAAAAAAGAAAAGCCCCCATTCCCCCATATCAAGGAGGGCGGGCTTTATACTTTTAGGGCAGTTATATGTAAAGTACCTGCCTACCCACAGCATAGATCATAAACATAAAGTGTGTTAACTACTTATTTTTAATGCCAAAGTTAAGTTAGGGGTGAAACGCCCTCCATCATATGAAGTGCAACACCCAGTAGAGAGTTCATTCCCATAAAGATAAACTCTCTAGTTCGCCTTTTTGACTTAGAGGGTACAGATGGCTTATCGGCACTTAAATGAAAAAGATCGTTTTTATATCGAACAACGTTTATCAGAAGGGGACTCCATGAGATCAATTGCTAGAGAGCTTGGCTTTGCTCCTAGCACAGTCAGTCGCGAGACTAAACGGCATACCCCAAGCGATTTTAACGGTCTTTATTGCCATCGTTTAGCCACGCGTTGTGCACAAGAAAAACGGGCTAATGCTAAGCAAGGGCAGGCTTTTCAACAAATTTCAGAGAAGGCAAAAGTATTGATTCATGAACGGTTAAGCACCCATACGTCACCCGATGTTATTAGTAAAGAGCTTATACAGGAGCATGATATCCAAGTGAGCGAGAGCACCATCTACCGTTATATTCATGAGGATCGAGAGAAAGGAGGAGAGCTTTACAAAAGCCTGCCCCACTCTGGAAAAGCTTATAAGAAGAAGATGAAAAGTGGCGATAAAACTAAAATACCGAACCGCGTTGGTATTGAGCAAAGGCCCGCTATTGCTGACGAAAAGACTGAATTTGGTCATTTTGAAATTGATACGATAGTAGGTCGAGATCACAAGTCTTACTTGTTAACCCTTGTTGATAAAGCCAATAAGATGTGTTGTATAAGGAAAATGGCCAACAAATGTGCAGAAACCGTTGTTGAGACCTTCAGAAGTATAGTCGCCTCAACTTTCTTTGACTTTAAAACGATTACCTCAGATAACGGGACAGAATTCGCTGGTCATGAGGATATTTCAAAGATTACTGATGCTGATTTCTACTTTGCTAGACCTTATCGTTCTTGTGACAGAGGTCTAAATGAGCACACAAATGGTTTGATAAGACGTTTTCTTCCTAAAGGAACGGATTTTAATGAAATAAGTGATGATGAAATAGCAAAAATAGAGCATACACTGAATGCGAGAAGAAGGGCGAGTTTAGATTATCGCGCACCTAATCGTGTTTTTTTAGAGAATTTAATGGCGGCTTAGTGTAGAGTGGTGTTGCACTTCATATGACGGAGGGCGAAAGCCTCCAACTAATGGCTAAAGAAAAGAGGCTTTCAATGTGAGTGCACACGCGCACGCACTCACATTAAACATATAGCCTACATTCCGCATACCAACTAACCCGTTCCAGAATATAAGCTTTCATACTTATTTCCCAGTAAATGCAGCAATAATTGATGATGTAAATTTAGATTTAGTATCACTTCTTGATGTTGATTGATTATCAAGACATGGATGCCCGAAAAGTATTGAAATACCCAACGAGCGGTCGGCGTGGATGATTCTTTACCTGTTTGGCTAGGAAAAGTTTCTCCTGACAAAGCTAAAGATTCACGTATACGGTATTCTAAGGCAGCATATACCAGCAAACACAAAGTCATAACCATCATTAGAGCCATGATTCTTTTTGGCGATTTTAGAAACAGCGTCGATGCCATGAACATGGGGTCTTTCATAAAACGAAATCCTCTTTCAACTTTTTGTTGATTCTTGTAAACATCAATTACTTCTTGGTCATTTAGTTCGCTTGAATCAAGCTGATTCGTTGCTATCACAAAACAGCTTTTTCGTTCTAATTGCCTGCTTCTCTTAGATAAAGACGAGGATAGACCTGCGCTTATTCTATAGCATTGGTAGTCTGCCTTACGTTTTTTTGATGGTCTTCCTTTGCCATTAAACTTGTTTGTAACAGTCACCTCTGACCAATTAACTTCAGTACATTTGAGAGTGCCTTTGAACAGCGCTAAAGCTTTTTCAGCGTCTTTGATGCAAGCAAACTCACGCCGACAAAGCTTTTCAAGTTCCTTTTGCTCTGACTCAGTTTGCTTTAGAAAACCTTTATTCACTGACTGTAATGCTCGCTGATAGGATTGTGGAGAGAAAACAACTAACCAACGTTGCTCAATATCTGCATAGTGAGTACGCAGATTATGAATTTTCATTTCTTCTAGATTTTCCATAAGCGTTGGTGCTGCTTCGTGAATGACCTCTTTGGCCAAATTAATTGTCTCTGGAACTCTGGATATCCAATATAAGTGCTCCATGCTCTTCAGTGTGTCAGCGGAATAAAGGCAACTATCACCAACCAGGTATTCTAACCCGGAACCTTGCTTTAGTTGTTCAATGTGGGCATCAATAGTATCTCTGAAACCTTTACTATCATTGATGTTGCCACTCAATGGCTGCATTAGCGTGAGGAT
>NZ_MDTU01000002.1:268309-270422 GCF_001720395.1 Piscirickettsia litoralis | reverse complement strand
TTCTCAACTCCTTTCTGCATAAATTTGTATGACAAAAGCACTCGATATCGATATAATCAACACGCTGACACTCTGCATAATGAAATTCGATTGTCGGCTTTGAGAAACTATCATGATGAGTCGTATAGCTTATTTTTGAAGAATCATGAAACAAATAATGAGGATATATATCACTTCCTTGGCTATGCACTCGAGTCAGCTTAAAAAAAGCCACTATCGCCCAACAATATAGGATAGTGGTCTGCATCATTCAAATAGATACGGCTCGCATGCGCATAATGAAGCCCAAGTAATGTCAGCACGTTAAATTGTAAATGATTTATTATATCACCAATACACTCATAGGAACTCAGCTCAATATAAAAATCAATAATTTTTGCCTTATATGGTGTAGCTATATTAACCTTTATATCAAAAAAACAAAAATGCTGGGGTGAGTGTACCAACTGCCTTAAAGTCTGATTACGACATAGTGAACTATCAATGTTTTGAACATCAAGATGAGCCTTAAACTCAAGATTGTTATTAATAACCACTTGAGATCCACAAACCTTGCTTTTAAAAAAATGCTAAAGCAGCGACGCTATTGATTGCTTCATCATGCTGCAAATAAAAACGGAAACATGACTCTGAATCAACAATAATCTCTTCACTAAATTCGAGTGAAAGCACTATTTTTTCATTATTAAAAGAATGGTGAAATTCACACTCATACAATGATGCTTCAAATAAATTTAACCCTTCATACACACCATCCACCCCTGATGCAACCAAGCGCTGACTCTTATTAAGCTTATATTCTACCCCACTATCTAAATGGCTCAGTTGAGCAAGCGCTGAAGAGGGCAAACTACAAAATAAGCTATGATATAAATCTATAAGTCTATTTTTTTTAAGCTGCGATGTATACGCATAGAATTGCCGATAAACTTTGTCAATATTAAAAGCAATCTCACGCTTTAAACTTTTACTGTTTATCGTCATGATGTGAACTCCAAAAACCTGTAACTTGGTAAGTAATATTTACCTGTGATTGTTTATCTTGCCACTGATAACTATTATTGGTTGTCTGTGCTACAGAGAGTAAAGAAAATAGGCACAGTGGTACATGTCGACTCAATATATTCACAGTACTCCCCATCGAAGTTTCATAACCAACCGTACAGCTTTGATCTTTCCACCATTGGTAATTAATTGGTTTATTGACTCCAGAGACATTCACTCCTATTATTGTATTACCGCCTATTCTTAAGAAACTCATATTGATGAAATCCTTGTCAGCAAGCTGTGTATTCATCATCATTCCAGGGGAAACTATTAATTGTAACGGCTGTGGCTGACCACTCTTATCCCAAAACTGGTTAGTAATCATATTGACTCGATTAATCAATGCGAGTTGTGACTTTGATAATAGAGCTTGGTTAACCACAGATTGATTATTAATCCAGCCATTTGGTGTATAAACTAAAAATGGCTTTAACCACTGATTAAACACTTGCCAAAAATAACCATTCACAGGGTTAATACTTTGATCTAAAAATTTCATATTAATAATTTGGCTTGATTTCGAATCAAATGGATAATACTGATCAAGCTTCTTAATGGAAGGCAATAATTGATCTTGCCAGACCTCCTGAATATTATACTTCACACCGGCCAAACCAACACTAACAATTTGATCAAAAACATCCGAAAAACTATTACGCACAACTGGGTTCACACTTTGAGGAAGCCAGCTTTTAACTTTGTTGAGAATACTATTTTTACTATTGCCATAATAGTCATAAACTAGCTTAGTCAAGCGCTGACTTTGCTGTGAAAGATTCACATTGTTGTCAACATAAACCTCATTATAAATACTTCTCAAATACATGACAAAATCACTAGTATCATAGTTTTTATGAAGTTTATTCAAGAACGAAAAGCTTTCACTAATAATTTTAAACCGATCATCTTTAAATTTTGTATTGTCACTAACTTGCTTTAACCCTTTATCAATCAATGAATCATGTGAAGTGATATTGCTCAAATAAAACTTCAACTCTTTTAAGTTTGAAATATTTGCAGAAAAAGTGACACGAACAAAATTATAGTAATTCTGAATATAATTTTT
>NZ_MDTU01000002.1:252634-264724 GCF_001720395.1 Piscirickettsia litoralis | reverse complement strand
TCCATTAAAAAATGGCAAGCATAAGTGTGAAGAATAAGATGCTGGCACATACGAACAATAATTAATTTTTTCAATAGAAAAATAATCAATCAAACTAAAATTGTAGTCTTTATAACTCTCATTTAATGCCACTGTATAAGTTTTATTACCATCATAAATTAATTCTAGTTGATAGTGTTTAAGGATGTGAATCATATAATCATAGAAAGTTATTTTCTTAAAATCATCATAATAACTACATGCTACAACGATTAATTTTTTCTTCTCAGTCAAACTATCAACAGATGAGTCTATAGTAAAATCGATAAATAATTTTTCCTTATCAAGCAAATCAAAATAATTTGACCAAACATCTTGGTAACTAGCATCAGTTATTACATCAAAACATGAGAATTGAGCAAGAATAGCCAAGGGATCTTTAAACTCAATAGTAATCACTTTCACCAAATCAGTTTGATTGGCACCATTTTTTCTTTGATAACGAACTGAATAACATGGATTAGGAGCTAATTGGCTATAGCCATAGTAATAAGAAGAGTACTCTTCTTCCTCACTATCTTTGCTTAAATTAACGGAATTTTTAGCATATGCTCCAATTTTTATAAGGTATGCATTACGTAGATACTGTAATTCTACATCAACTTGCCCTTGATCTTCTGTGTGACTCTCATAAAATACAAACTCTCCTACAACTCCATAGCGTGTTTTTTTATAAGATAAACTCTCTATGTAAGCACTGCCTACGACAAAGTCTTTTACATTTTTTTAGTTTGTCATCATAGCAAGTCACAGTGACTGATAAATCTTGATCCAATAAAAACGACATACAACAACCTTTTATGAGGCACTCACTGTTATTGCTTTAAGAGCAACTTCTTGCGTGGCACTAATATTCACATTTTTTTGCGATGAAACTTTAATATCTGCACCATTGATCTTTATTGTCGAACCTAACTCAATAATATTTCCACTGCATGAAAGCTCTATTTTTCCATCTTCTATTCTAATATAGCTATCATCTCCTACGGAAATTTGTATTGATTTTTCATCTATACTAATTTTACTTTCCTCAACTGAAAATACTCCATTTTTTTGAGATTTCACTAAAATCGTATCCGCTGCTGCCGTCAATAATGACTGCTCTGACTGGAGGGAGAGTGTGGTTGTTTTGTCATCTTTGAGTGCATTTAATTCGATGCCCTCTTTATCACTAATCACTGATGATATAATATTACTAGCCATGATTAGGTTACTTTCATCTCATCTTGTCCAGGGTCGGCAATTGTCAATGTTGCACTCATCATGCTAAAAATGCAATAGCATTGACTTTGACTAGTCGCAACAGGAAGACTTACTGCTTTTGTTAATGTTGCTGGTGGAAAAAAAGGAGTAACAATCGGAATACACGTCGTAGGCAAAATACCAAAGTTAGCAGTTGCCAGAGGGTTTGATGAAGACATACATGCGCCAAAACTTGGAATATTTAAATAAGGAATTACATTTAACATAACCGTCATGGCTTTGCCTGGCGCATAGTTTTTCCCAAGAGGAATAATATTAATTGGCATCTCTGCCAAGCCTTTATCACATTTAATACGTGCCCCTGAAGCTACACCAATTTGATCAGCTTCAGCACCAGCAGAAAACGATGAGAAACTTGAAGTTAGGCAAGCTATTGCTTCGTTAATATCATTAATAATCTGATCTAATGGATAAAAATAAGCACATAAATCTTTTAAACTAAAAAATGAAGGAACTGAAAAATAACCTTTTGCTTTATTTATTATATATTGATATCCTGATAATGCCTTATTAGTTAACCAATTTAATGTTTCCAGAGCATCAGAATATTGATCCATTGCAAAGTTTTTTGCCTTATTATAATAATCATTTAACACTGATAGCCCTGCTAATGCATCATGGTAAAGACCTAAAATATCAGGTAAGAAACCTACTCCTAACAGACCGGGCAACATATTCTTTAACTGGTCCAATGCATCCATAATATTATCCATAGAAAGGGCTTTTTTGAAATATACCCACTAGGATGCTGACTGCGGATATTAAGGAAGATAGTAGCGGAGAAACTCCTAAGCACAATGAAAATTTATCCCACAATTTTTTTAATTTATCCAATAAGTAATTCAACTTATCACTTAAATTAGGTAGAGAAAAATCAAATAAACTTGAGCACCCATCCATAAACCCATCCACAATACCTTTTGTCCAGTCTTCAGCTCTATCTTTTATGTCATTAATTGTATTTAATATAATTTTTTAGAAAATTCAGATTCACTGATGGCGTAGAAATATCAGGGAGTGACGGCATAGAAATATCAGGAAGTGACGGCATAGAAATATCAGGAAGTGACGGCATAGAAATATCAGGAAGTGACGGCAAAAATGACTCAATCAGCTTACCTATTTCCTTAAGCATGATTAAGTTAATACTCGGCAACCCCAAACTAAAGCTTGGTAGAGAAAAGTCTATATCTAATAAAGGAGGTAAAGCTAAACCACAGACACTCATTTCAACATTGTTTTTCATTGCCTGGCTAGCTTCAAGCAGATTATTGTCTGCCATAATTTGATCAAGCTGCCCCTGTAATGTCGCCTGTGTTGCTGCTAAATCTGCAAACTGATCCTCATAAGATGATAAGTCAGATAGCCCCGTACCATTCCCAGACATCATTGCCGTTGGGTCTGCAAGGCTAGTTTGTAAATTAGTAAGTTGTGCTGAAGCCGTCAGAGCTTGCTGCATAAGAGCATCTTGCTTATTTGTATAGTTTGCCTTCACATTTGATTGATAGTTGGTAAGCATGCTTTGACAATTGGTAACTGAAGCAGCAGCAGTGTCAAACGAATTATAACCCATTTGCTGCACTTTCTCATTTTCACTCAGATTCATCAAGACTGCTGCGCTATTTTGCATCACCATCAAATCTTCAGCAGAAAAATCACTACAGCGACTAAACTGGCTCCAAACCTCAGTTTGTGCATCTAATTGATTCGTCGTTGTTGCCAAACTAACAAATGGATTCTCTTCATCCATTTGGCTCACCGCTTCATCAATTTTATCTTGTGGATAAGGATTGTAGTTCTGATACTGGTCAAGAAAGTGCCGATGCTGTTCATCGACTATCGCACTTAAATTAGCAAGCTGATCCGTCTTCATTTGCTCTAAAGATGGCGTTTGCCCATCATACTCATTAATAAAGGACTGCATCGCTAATAAGTTTTGACTATTTTTTGATAACAGCTCCTTGATTTTCAGCAATATCTTTCAAACTTTGTTGTGCTGAAGCCACATGCTGATTCAGTTGAGCCTGAGCGGCCTCTCTGCCGGAACTTCCTTTATCCCCTAAAAACATTGCTGTATTTTTAACAAAATTAGCTTTATGGCTGCTATCATCACCCTCCTGATTCATTGGGAAAGCATCTGTAGATAGGGAGTTGTCAGTAGTCCCACTACTATCACCTAGAAATAATGCTACACTTTTTTCAAGTTCTGTTTTCCCACTAAAGTCATCGCCATTTTGTGGTACTGCTGTTAATCCAGAGGATCTAAAACCATTGGCAATACTTCCACTATCACCTAGAAATAATGCCATATTTTTTTGCAAGTTCTGTTTTCCCACTAAAGTCATCACCATTTTGTGGTACTGCTGCTAATCCACTGGATCTAAGACCATTAGCAACACTTCCACTATCACCTAGAAACAATGCCACACTTTTTTCAAGTTCTGTTTTCCCGCTAAAATCGTCACCATTTTGTGGTACTGCTGTTGATCCACTGGATCTAAGATCATTCGCATTACTTCCACTATCACCAAAATATAACCCTGCTCTTTCTTGTAGAGAAGGTGCGCTTGCTATTGTATCAAATTGAGAAAGAGCAGGAGTAAGGCCTATCGGTAAATTAACTCCCCTAGCTGAGCTTAAAGCAGATATAGCAGACTCTGAAGACATGGCCTTACTATATATGTTTTGTGTGTTTCCCTGGGCCATTGACAGAGCCTGAGTCATACCATTAACACTTGCTTGCAATTGATCAAAAGCCATATTATTCATATCACCAGGCACTTGATGCTTATCTTTTAAATTAATAAGCGATGATTTGAGTTGCTGCAGATGATCTACTTGAGGGAAACGATTTTCAATTTTATGATAATCAATCAGCTTTTGCTGTGACTCGTTAGCACAATTTAAAATTTCTGATTGAGTTTTTCCTTTTAAATCATCAGCGGATAAAAAAATAGCATTCTTATCCATTGCAATCGCATCTTTTACCTGTGCCACATGATACTGACAAGCCTCTAATGGAGTTGCAAATACCTTTTTAGGTTGAACTTCTTGCGGCAAGGAAATAGATTCACCTAGTTTTTGTTTACTTTTTTCAAGAGCATCAGAAAAATCAGGCAACTTACTCTTAGACTCGTATAAAGATGACTGCAGTTCTTTGAAGTCAGCTGGATTAAATGTCATAGTTAACCAAACTCAGAGTCAGAATCAAAGTCAAATTCAAACTCATCCTCAGCATAATCATTATTTTCTTCGTTATCTTTCTCAGCATCTTCAGCAAAACTCTCTGCATGTCTGCTAAAATCATCTGTCTCCATTCTATTTTCTTGTTCCTCTTCAGGCATCTCTTTCTCAATTTTTTCATTATCAGTTTGCAGGGTTATCCGAGAAAAGCCTTCTTCATCGATAACTCCTAGTTTGGGTAGAATCGACCGATTTTCACGAATGAAATTTGACATCTCATGCGTGTTATTAAAGTTATCTTCTTGATATATCTGACCTCCTGAAACAAGCGCCTCAGGACTTGATTTATACATTTGCTCTGCAATATGCCATTCTAAAGTATCCTGACTGTTATCAATGAAATTTTGCATTTTTACATAGTGCTTCGATAAATTTCGATAAAAAGGAATGAATACTTCAGGAAAATAAAGAACAGGGTCAAAATTTTTTAATTTTTCTTGAATGTCCTTATAAAATAAAGAAGATTCAAATATACGACCTTGATTAGACAGCTCCATACACAACTCAATTTTTTTAAATAAACGTGCCAATTTAGGAGACAACTTATCATCAAATACTAATGATTTCTCAGGATTTTTCTCTTTAGACTCTTGCTGCTGAACAACTTCATCAGCGGTTATGTCACGCTTAGCTTTAAGCAGATAACCATTGAATTTATTGACATAACTATCAATATCAATTGATTTTGGCAAGCTCTTTTTAAAGTTTTCTAGTTGCAACAAAACTTCATCAATCGGCTCCTTTAAAATAAGCCCTTTTTCATCAATGCTATCAATAAGCTGATTAAACATCCAAGCCAATGACTTCGTATTTTTTTTATTCTTGCTAATATCGAAGTCATCACTCTTGATAAAGATAGAAAGACTATTTATCTCTTGAGAAAGTAACTCTTTAACAATATAACTGCAAACTACAGAATAAGAAAGCAGCTCAAGATTTAAAGAATTTCCGTCAATTTCATCATTTATCATCTCAAGTGCTTGGTGATACTTGAAGTCATAAATTAATTCTTTTATAGCGTTATTCATTATCACCTACACCAAACACGCCTTAACACGCTCATGATCTGAGATGCTTAATGATCTCAAAAAATTAGCTTTTACCTTTAACAAAACCTTCTTTATAATTCTCTAAATTCAAATAAAAATCGTAATATATATTTGTAGCAGAAGAGAAAGGGTTTATATTTTTTTCTGGGGTATATTTAGCATTATTAGCGAGATCATTTATTGAATAAAAACCACCTTTTGCATTCTTTTTATCAAAATCTTTTTTGAATAAAAAACTAGATGCTGCCCCTCTAAATGTCATAGTTTTATTACTAAAATAGTTTTCAATAGCCAAACAACAATCTTCATATTCTTCTAAAATTTGTACTAGTTCATCACTAGAATTAGAAGTATGTGGCCTGAACCCTACAGTTGACATTCCCTGCAACTTCTTCAATATTTCTTGAGATTTTTTAAGTCTATTTTCCTTATTATCAAGCGACATTAAGTCTTCAATCTCCCCCAAAAAATCTATCTTATTATATACTTTATAAAATTTCGCATTACCAGTTAGCTTAGTTTTTGGTGTTAAATGACCTTTCTTAAAAATTTCATCAAGACTAAGATTCTCCACATTCTTTTTGCCTTTAGGTGTAAACCTAGCTTTGGCATTAAGAGCATTATATAAGTTTGGCAATAAAACATAGGAGTAACTATTCAACAGCTTATTTCTTTCCTCAGGAGAAATTGAACTTGCACTTATACCTTTAAATGTATATGCCACCTTGAAAGGCACTTCTTTATTTTTCGCCATAACAAAAGCTTTATCACTTGCATCATCATCAAGATCTTCAATTTTAGAAATCCTTACATAGTGATGTTGTTGATCATATCTCTGTATATTAATAAATTTTAATGATTTCTCTATCTCATTTTCGCAATATGCAAAACCTAAAATGGAAGCCAGTCCTATGATATTTTCAAATAGGCTCTTATGTGCTTCAACTAGCAGAACAAAGTCGTTCGATAGATTCCCATTTTTAGTTTTAACGAAATTATTGTACCCACATAATTTACCAGTTAAGTAAATAGGTAATAGTGATTGTTGTGATTTAGATAAAATATTTTTTGTAAAATCAACTAAACTTCCGGAATTTCTAAATGGGGCATCCACAGCCATTGAAAGCCTATCTGCAGCACTTTCGATAATAGCACGAGTTGTTAAACCTAAAAAAAATGAGCAGGACTCTTAAAATCATCGAAATACTTATTAATCCAGATCTTCTCATTCAAGAATATATTTCGAGTTAAACATGCAATAACTCCCTCTAGGGATGAGTAATAGCTATCAAATAACATAATAGATATAGTGTCTGATAATAGCTGATCACTTCCAATGCTTAATTTTTTTGATATCAATGTCACCTTTTGATGTAGTAACCTTATTCTCTCGTGATAGGTCTAAAAATATCAACCCAGATGCTTGTAAAAAAATTAACATATTATGCACTGTATTGTAGAAATCAGAATAATACTCTTTTGTCATTTTTTTGATTTCTAGTTTTATTTTCTCTTTTTGAGATTGAGTAAGGTGCGTGTAAACATCATCTTCAATTGCAACATGATCAACATCTGTTGGTGACATAACAATCTGGTTAAGTGACTTTATTTTACTACTGTCTTTAACCAAGTTAGTCATATTGCTAGTAAGCATAAAAGCTTTCATGTTCCTTTCAACTTCAGCGCTTGGAGTATTACCTGCTTTATCCCCTGACATTATTTTTTGTAGCTGACTCTACAGTAGCTTGTGCATAATCTAAATCTCGACCAAAATTAAGGTAAAGGGACAGCATATTTGTAATTTTGTCATACAGAGGTGACATAATATTAAAATATCTAGAAGACCCCCCCTCTTAAATTACTATATTCAGATACTTTTTTTAAGATCATATAAAACAGACCTAACTCCATCAACAACCAACCTTATTTCTTTTAAATAATTAGTAATTTTCTCTGGAAACTTACCTCTTGATATTATATAGTCACCAGATATTTTAATTATATTTAACAGGTAACTGCGTGAAGCATGCAATAAAATCAACTGCTCAAAACTACCCACTAATACTGCTGAATACATCCTTAACATTGGAACAACGGAGCCTATATAGCAATCAGATCTAGCATAATTAATTGCACTTATGACCATAGCGAACTCTTGATCTTTAATAGCTTTTGCCACATGTTGATTATCAAAATCTTCTTTTTTAGCTGTGACATACTCAATTAATCCGGATTTTCTCCTATAGTCACTGGTTTTTTTATCAGCATCTTTAATGCTTTTATTAAGCTCAATAACATCATTTTCCAATGCATCAGAATCAATTTTTTGGTTAAATCTGCAAATTATCCCCTCATCATCACTACTATCTAAAGCCGAAGCAATATTTTCTGATGACTTTATTATTCCATTAACATGCTTGCGATCTCCAACCAATCCATCATTTACTCCCGTGTCTTTCCCCTTATCTTTAGCTAAAGCTTTAAATTGATCTTTTTTAGAAAATTTATTACTATCTTTTTTCAAAATCATAACGAGCATATTTCCTTGTAATTGCAACAACCATTAATAACAATGAAGCCCTATGTGATATTGAAGTATGCAGAGCTTTATCTGACAGATTCCTTGGTCTAAGCATAAAATTAACAAATGCAGCCTCTGCTGGAAAACGGTCTTCAAAGCGCGAACATTGTTCATTCATATCTGATGTCAATATATCTTGTACAAATGATTCGGTAAGTCGATCTAACTCTGCATCCCATACTTCATTTACTTGCACAACAGCCTGATCATCCTTGGCTTTATTTTTCATCTCTAATATTCTTTTATCAATTGTTGAGTCTAATGAAGATTTAAAGCTTTGCATTTTCTCAATCAAGTATGTATCGTAGAACTCTGATGTTGAAGCGTCATCATCTTTAGAAAAAATCATTGATGAAACTAATGCTAATGTTCCAGTAAATAATGGCCTTACATCTATTTTTTTGACAGAATTTGAAAGAGCAAATAAAGGAACCTTTTTAAAAATTCCCATCTTTAGATCTAATTAAATCACGCATAACTGATTCAAGAGTTAATCCAAATTTAAGTTTGGCAGAAGAGGCTCCTCCACTAACGCCACCCTCATTAGTTAATGCATTAATATTATTAGCAACATCAACGATAGACTTCATATCTGAATGTTTTGCTTTGCTCTCAAGTAGATCATTCACAGAATCTTTTTTCAGTTTATCAACGGTAATTTTTATTTGTAACAACATCAACAAGTATATCTGCATATCCAGCATTATTCAGCCCTTTAACAACTGTCTCTACTTCCCTTTTATTACTTAAATCAATATCTCTATTATCTTTTCCTAAAATTTTACTTGTAAATTTTCTAAAAAATCCCCTATACGTTTTAGATGACTCTCTATTTGTTTTAGTACCTGACATCAAGTTATGCATTTTTGATGTTATTGTACTATCAAACTCCTTTCTAAACATCAGGTTAACCTTCATTAAAAATTTCGTAAAATCTTCAATTAAAAAGTAAACAGATGGAACATACATACTATTAGTGTAACTATATGCATTATCTTTGCAAATATAAACTTGCTTTGTTAGTATATTATATAAATGCCTCGCTAATACAGCCATTATTACCGTATCCTGATTGGATATAGTAATAACATCTTCCATTAAATCCAAGCCTTTTAACTCTTTACAATGAGACATATAGGACTTTATCTTTACTAATGCCGCTGTTATAGCTTCAGCAGATGCAGTATCCAAAAAATTCAGAAGCATAATCTAACTGAAGTTCTGTTATTATGTTTAATTTATAAAACTCTGGAGGGTAAAGGTTAGTATATGCATATCGTGAGTTAGTCGCTATATTTGAAAGGCGATCACCAAGCTTAGACATCATTCCTTTTTCTTTGTCAAGCTCCTCTTTACGCTTAGCACTGACTGAAAACTTTACTCGGGGGTCTATAACTTCGATTTCATTGACATTAAGCCCTGCCTTTTTTGCAATTTTCAATACAGAGTCATTAAAAAAGTCTTCATACATTTTCCAAAATTTTACGCCGATGCCTTGAGACAATTTAATCCTAATAACAGGGTATTTTCTAACACCTGCAGTACTACTTTTCAGCTTTTCTCTAAGCTCTTCCTCACTAATATCAGGATTCGCATTCAAAAGCGCATCAACAAAACTTTGACCACCTGCAGCTAAAAGTGGTTTTAATGGAGCTAAAACAGCACTAATTCCAAAGTCCATACTATATATCCTTAAACTTTTATGATTGCTAAATCATCTTCACTATTAAGTTTGTAATTTAATAAGCAGAGTGCTTGTTCATTTTTTATACATTCTAAATCATAACTTTTTTGAAGCAGCATTGCTTTATAGCCTTTTCTTTCATTAAAAACGCCTTTATACTTTTCATTTTCTATTAAAATCGCACCTGCAAGTGACATAGAAAGTATTGTATTTATTCTAGAGGGCGCACATACTTTTACTTGATTAATATATTCCCCCTTCAAAATAATAACAATTTCAGAGTCATCATTAATACTCATTGATTTTGTGTATATCACATTATTATCAATATAATAGTCAATATGGGAAAATTTATTAAGTTTGTGTGCTAATTCGGCACAAATAAGGTCTTTAATTCTATTAAATGCAATTGCAAAATTATCATGACTATAGCAAAGCAGCTCTGAATTTAAACTATCCACATCTGCAATAAGGGCATAAACTTTTGAAAGACTCTGAAATAAATATACTGGATGACACTGCACTAGATTTTTTGAATTAACCAACAAAAATTTAATATCATGAATAAGAAGATTTATCACACTTCGATAAGAAGGGGAAGCGTCAAGTGATTTCTTTTTTGAATATATTTTTAACTCTTTGGTAATATTTATTGTTGTTTCAATGACTTTGTTAAAACACTGAGTAGCGATAGATAAAGAAGGCGCTATAAAACTAGTATTCACAACAGAACTTCCATCAACTTTTCGATCAATGTCAAATAGTTTCATAACAAATTTAGAATTTTTCACAATCTCACTTGTTAAATTGATTTTTTCTTTAAGTAAAACTATCTTTCCATTTTCTGTTTCATGAAGGACATCCTCACCATTAAGGATATTAATGTAGATACTAACTCTTTCTTTATCGATATTATTTATATCAAAAGCATTAATCGTAGCAGTTTTTTTCAATATCAATATATTCACCTTGATGGGTTAATAAGCTTAGCTTACTGATATTCAATATACCCATCTGCATCTCAGCTTCAGACCAACATATATTTAATATCCCATAGTTGGGAATGCCATTACAGGCATTCCCAAAGCTTTGCTGAGCCATCAAATAGTCACTAAAGTATTCAAAATGCTCAGGATATAAACATTGATCATTATACCACTTTGGTCTTAACATATTAATCAGCCGTAATTAACACTACGTGCAATATTTAATTGATCAATTTGCTGTAAAGCATAATCATTTTTATAACCAATCATATGATTGCCAGTAATGAAAATTTCCGTATAAAGCTGACTTTCATCTACAATATCAGGTATTTCAAGCATATCTTTTGATACGCGTATAACAATAGGGTCACTTGGTTTAAAAGCAGTAAACCATGGGTTAGACTCTGTTACCGCATCAAAAGCCTTACAGGACTGTTGCTTATTAGGCTCACTAAAGCTAAAAACAACAGTATTAGTTTTCGCATCAAGACCTTTAAGCTGTTTATACACATCTCTATGGAATATTCCATGTATTTCTACATCATGAGTTTTTTTACTAGCAACAGGTATCTTATGGTATGTTACAATAAAATCTGTTTGTACTGCTTCTGTAGAACCACCATCATATACAGGTATAGTCTTAGATGGGCTGTCACCATTAATTGTAACTTTAAAAAATAACCTATTCTCCTCTTGAACTCTTTCTTTACTGGCTGCAGATGTCAATGCAGCATCATAATCAAAAGATGCAACCAAGCAATCATTTTCAATTTTCCAAGGTGTCGTCATATTAAGCTCCTTACTTAAGCTTCTAGTCGAGTATCAATTTTCAGTTCGACATTTAAACCCTCAAACTGAATGTGTGGTAAAACAACAATACTACAGTTATACCATCCTGCTTTACCTTCAATTTTTTCCACATTAATTTCGGCTTTCTTAAATGGAAAATATGAAGCAGTCAAATCATCAGGGTTAGCAATTAATGTTACATAATTACTAATCCAACCATGCAGTTTTTGCTGAATATAATCAGCTCCCGCCGTAAGACCAATATCCATTCTCATCATTGTTCGAACATAATGAGCAACTCGACAGATTGCATACGTATATGAGAGGTTAGCAACCATCTGTGAGTTTTGGGAATCAAAAGGGTCTTCAAATTCATCAATATACTTCAAAGATTGTGTACTGAAAAAAACAAGCATTTGATGTGCCTTTTTCATAAATTAATGGCATAAAACCAGC
>NZ_MDTU01000002.1:251402-252506 GCF_001720395.1 Piscirickettsia litoralis | reverse complement strand
AACATTAAATACTGGTGATGCTAACCCTTCTAGCAATCCCCCGCCTCTAGGTCCTCTGATTTGTTGACACCAGCCATTTAACTCAAAAGCACGAGTTAAATTTTTTGCAAACAAAATTGCAGAGTTACCCCATACATAGGCATGATCATCAAAATAGTTCATACCTTCCTTGAACATTTTTAATTTTTTCCTGCTGGATTAATAAGAGGATCATAAGGAACACGTAACAAATAGCGAGGTAGTGTTAATCCAATATATGTGGCTTGCTCAGTTTTTCTAAATTTATTCCATGCACCAAATTTAGGATGCGAAGTTAAACTACTCAAGTCTGTAATTAAAGATAGTTCTTCAGCCGTATTACAATCAAAAAGCTGAGGAGATACACTACTTACAAATGGGGCATGTGAAACTGTTGCAATTTTCCCCATTGCAGATAACCAAGCAATATCTTCTGGCGTCCTATTAAATTCATATAGGCCAATCACTGAGCCATAAGGCTCACCACCAAATTGATCATATTCACTCACATATACTTTTTTAAATAAGTCTGCTCCTGTAATATCGATACTATTGCAATCAAAATCTTCCTCTAACTCTTCTTTAGTAACATCAAGCAAATCGATTTTAATGTTAGCTTTAAAGTTTGTATCCTGCACAAGGTCATTGATAGAAAGCCACGCTGATTCAATCAATTTAAACTGAGGATGATTCAAAACCTCATCAACCTGCTGACAAATCAAATTATCTATTTTATCAGAGATATTTTGAATTAACCCTTTATTAAAGCTTTCTAAGTTTTCAGAGTTTGCAAGCAGTAAGCATAGACTAGCTACTAAACGCTCCTCATCTGTATACTCTTTATTAATAACCTCAAATGTATCACCACTAGTAAGAGAATCATCTTTATATAGTGATTCATTTAAATTTAAAGTACTAAATAATGTATTAATACCTATTTCTTGCTGAACATGTACTTCTGCTTCCATGAACCTCTCCAATTATTCAAACTTTAAATTTTTACTAATTCTGGCAATGCTTTTTTGAAATTTTTGCCATTTCATCTTTATCTTTCATAAGATTTAATACAGTCCCACGAAATTTTTT
>NZ_MDTU01000002.1:244958-247735 GCF_001720395.1 Piscirickettsia litoralis | reverse complement strand
GTTTCTTCCACAGACATTTATATCGCCTTATAAGTATTTTTATGAGGTATGCTACCATAAACATATAGAATAAAAACATAAAGTTATTGATTTAATTTACATCGGGAATTTCAGGCAAGACACTTCGCTTTTTTTGACTCCCTCATGACAGTGTTTGTGCTAACTTTTAGCACACGAGCGGTAACCCTCCCTTAAAATAATAAATTTAAGCCTGACAATAGTCGAACCGATTGTTCTATTTGTAATGATAACTTTAAATTTTACTTTAGAAGACACCATTGCCGTTATTGTGGAAGTCTAATTTGTAGTGACTGTTCACGCAAAAGCAAAACATCTTTAGGTTTGGTTAAAAATAAAAAATATAGAATATGTTCAGAGTGTAGTTTTTTTAGATATATTAGATAATAACTGGAAATTTAATAAACAACGTAGAAATTCTATGAATTTCTAATCGACTGATAGTAATATACTGGAGCATCAAGTTCATCCAACAAGCTTGACTCCACAGAGTCAGATTTGATGTAACATATCACAGCTTATCACTAACGAAATATAAGGCAGTGCGTACGGATGGAAGGAGCGCCCTTCAATGTCAAATGCACCAATGGGCCAAAAAATCTCTATCAACCATTTTGAATCTAGATGAAGTAAAAAGCGCTTTTCTAACACTCACACTTTTACCTCTGGGTGATTGCTTATATGCTCTACAAGGCTTAATTCCTAACTTGACACGCTCTTCTTTGCATTGGCTTTTTTCAACATCATAATGTATGCCGCTTGTCGGATGCTATAGAAGGTGAATCTGAAAAGAAGATATTTAAGAAATATCTAATTCGTTATTTTTATAACGATATTTCATAATATTCACCCTAGAGGAAAGCTCTCGGTATTTTATCTTAGAAAATAACCCTCCTTTAAAAGGTATGCCATAGGCTTAGCATTAGAGATTGTGTTTTTAAACTCGCTTTAGTGCCTGCAATATTAATTGTGCAGTCAGAAGCCCCCCCACAACCATGGCCATGAATATAAGCAGAGCCATCATCAGTTTCTACATTTCCAAGATCATACCAACGATAAGAAAACTCAAGGCCAGTATTGGAATTAAGCTTCCAATTAACCCCTGCAGCTAGCATATATGCAAAGCTTATGGAGCTACCACTTGAGGTTTTAGTTGTAGCCGAATCATTAGGTTGGCTTAATGTAGGAAATTCATACGTCATTGAGCCTGTATGGTTCCTTGACAATCCAAGCCCTAATCCGACGAACGGTTGCCACTTGCTTTCTTTATATCCAAATACCGAGGCTAAGTCTATATACCCAGTAGCCATTAAACCCAGAGAAGAAACATCTGAAGAAACGGGTTGATTAGAACCAGCATTTAAAAAATTAGCATTCCCAGAAAATCGATAATTTGGTTGGTAATTTAACAATGCCTCACCATGAAATATAGGATTAAATCTATACCCTATAGCAATATCAAAACTCTCAGAATTTCCAAAACTCCCTCCTGCACTGTAACCACAGCCAAATAGTGCTGCTGGTGAAGTAGAAGAGCAGCTTTTATCTGTAAATACTGTATTATTTGACCAAGCATAGCCAGCTCCTAACTTCCAGTACCAAGGGGAAATTGTCGCTATCGCTGAAGATGCAAAAGAAATAAAAACAGTAAAGCAAATCATATAATTTTTCATTTAGAAATCTACCTCTTTCTTAAAACCTTTAGGATATTTAAATAACTAAAGAATATGAACCCTGTAACGAAGAAAATAGCATTATTTTTTAACTTTACACCTCCAACTAAAGGGGGTGTTGCAGTTACTTGTGTAGCCCAGTAGCCCGCCAGTCTCTTCACCTAAAATGTATATCCAATTCCAGCCATAAAGTCATCTGTATCCCGATTACCAAATGTTGAAACTCTATTCCATAAAGCCTGAATACTAAAACTAGTGTTTGGAATAACATAGTCAATATTCATAGTAATCAGTGCATTCAACCTTCTTTTCGCATTAGAGATATATTCAGGACCTACTCCTAAGGCTGCAGTTAAATTATCAGTTAAGTGAGTATATGCAAATACTTGGGCTCCTTTGCCAGTTCTTCTTTCAGGAGACAAGTTTTCAGTTAATATATTTGCACTAAGCTTAATATACTTTGCAAGATCATAATCATACCTAAATTCACCAGCCCAACTCTTTGGGTCGCTAATACTATTTAAAATAGCTGTTCCATAATAAAAATTAACATGGTTTTTTCTTGAGGAAGCTAAATTGACATTATTATCAAAGGTTAGCCCCACGCCAAGTAAGTAACTTACTGTATTTTCATAGGATTGATTAGAAAAAAGTTTTCCTTACCTTAAAATTCACCAAGAAAAACTTATAATAAAAACTCCAATTCCGCCTCTAACATAGGTGTCATCCCATGTGTATCTTTGTAGTTATTATCAGTGATCAACGTATTTGCATAAAAATATCCACCAATATTTACAGAAAAATCAATATTTTTCATAATAGGTAACACAGGTCCCAATGATAAGATTACCCCATCACGCTTATTATTCTCTAGGTGCCCCTCGTTATAATAACTTACTTCACCATTGAAATAATAATTAAAATAGTTTCGGTAATCTACACTCCAGGCACTATCATGATAACTGACGTCTTTTTTATTTTTATAAAATATATTGCCTTGTGAATAGCCAACCGTTTGATGAGTTGCATGACAAAATGTTGCTATAAAAAATAGCAATAATACCAAAATATTTTTCTTCATATCAC
>NZ_MDTU01000002.1:241107-244933 GCF_001720395.1 Piscirickettsia litoralis | reverse complement strand
TTTTTATTTGTTGAGTTTTTCCCACCCAAAGATATGAAAGGCAGTTCAGAGTATTGTATTTCCTAAGCGCTAAATTCGAAACAACCTCAACTAAACTATAAATATTACTATATTTACTCTTATATTGGCAACAATAGAGCCAAATATAATCTCACTCAATGAAATTTATAAAAGTACCATAATACAAGCTGAATATACGCCACAAAATAAGCTTTAATTGAACTCATATATATGCCAGATAAATACCTGTATTTAGGAAAAGCCTCTGATTAAAAATCAAAATAGTATATCGCAGCTGCTAAAGAATCTACCCTTTGGCAAGGCCAATATTGCGATCCAGATTTTTTAGCTTATACTACTGTATCCATAAGTTTGTGCCCCCTGATTCTAAGTTGCAACCAAGCATCTAAATAACCGTACGCAACGAATAAATTTTATCCAATTATTTATAGATTACATAGCTCTCTTTTGTTAGATTAACTTGCTAAATTATATTAATCACTAACTAATTAATATAATACTAAAAACTGTGGGTTTTAATTTAAGTTAATTTTAACTATGGGAAAAATTTAAAATAAACAAGGCAACCTCTACTTAAATAACCCACCTTTAGATTTATTTTTTAACGAGGATTTTAAAAATCATGACTGTATTTACAATATACCTTTGTGGAACTGGCTCTACGAGTGAAAATGCTTACGGTAACCCTTTTTTTCCCAGAAGGTGAACTTGTCTCAAGGCTGGCAGCCAATAACAAAGGAAAAGAGTTCGTTGATTGGGTCTGTATTGATGGACCTGGAAGTGGGAACTTAAAAGAAAACCTCTTATGGACCAGAAGTAAAGAATACCCAATGCCACTCGGACAATTACTTGGATTAGGTTGGAATCAAAATGAAAAAACACTCCATTAGCCTTATAAAAGGAGATTACCGATGGGAGGAAAAAAACATCAACAGTAAAGATATAAGTTTAATAAATTCATCAAGAAGATCTTCTGGCTATTCAGAACTTGACATGGAAAATCAAAGACAATTTATTCGCTCATCACAGCAACTTCAGAAAGAAATGGGGAAAAGATTCAGAAAGTCACCTATATCTCATGTAAATCTCGTTGGCTGGAGCAGAGGGGGGGATAACTGCACATATGATTGCAAATGAAATGTTTAAAGAAAAAGAATTAAAGCATATAACCGTAAATATTTTAGCCTTTGATCCCGTTCCTGGAGCGATGAACTATCAAAAAAGCAAAACTCAGTTAAATAAAAATGTGAAAAAAATACGTCGGATTTTACTGCCAAAATGAAAGATCAAAAGGTTTTGACTGCGTAATTCCAACCATTAGCGCTGAAACGAAAATTAAATTGTACCCTATAGCTGGTCGACACGCTACATTAGTTGGCAATATGAGTGATGATGGAGCTTCTGATTGGGGAAATTTGTCTGAGCCTTATTACGTTGTAAGGCATATATCTGAGTGTTACCTAAAAGGATGGGGTGTAAATCTCACTAACACCCTTGACTACACAAGAGAGCACCTTGAAGGACTAATTCAAAAAATACAACAAGACAGATTACGGTATATAGAAATGGGTAAAAACCACATATACTTATAAAGAGAGAATATCTGGTGAGAGGTGTGTATCACTTGGCCAAACTCGGAAAAAATTCAGTAGCATACCTATGCTAAACACTCCACTAAAGTTTAAAAGTTCTCGACTTGGACCATCTAAAACAAGATTGAAAATTCATAAAAAAATCTTGAACTCAACTATAAAAGAAGTAGGCGTGGTTATGCGCTATGGTTAGATAACAAGCTTTACTTGCTGACAGTCCATGCTACAGATAAATACTTAGAATATCACACTTCAAGTAGAGGAGCTTTTCATCATCATGGCGAATCTGGATCAAGAAAAGTTCGTGAGTTAAAAAGAAGATTGATACAGGAAAATGAAGGCTCAGCCATGAAGTTTCGGTCACCAAATTATTCGAAGATAGTTCACAGCTATTTTATTAATGCTATAGATCTAGATAACTATGGCCAAGAAATAGGTGGAAGTATCCGAAGCAATAGTCACTCATTTGTTTCTTTCTTCATAGAAGCCTTATTTAAATATTGCCATGAACTATCAGCAGCATTAAGAAGCGACTGTTCTCCTTATGATTTCACTCCTTCTTATCATAAGAGTATAGGTCTAAAACACGCAAGCATCTTTTCTAAGAGTAGCGGTGTTAATAGTAGACGAAAAAATATACTCCTCAAATTGAAACAAAAAAATTTTTCATCCTTATTATAAGGATGAGTTCAAACACCCACACAATTAAGTTCTAATAGGAGTAGTCCGCCTAGGATTAGGCTTTAAGCCTGTTTTTTGCTATGTCATCACTTAATTAGCACCCGTGCTTTGGGTGCTGGAAGTAATTTTTAGTCGAATTATTTCAATTTCATGATATGACTGATTTTTAGAGTATTGTAATTCCTAAGCGCCAAGGGGTAAGGTCACTCCTAAGCACTTAAATGATCTATTCTACCTCCCCATAAGCGCTATTCAAAAAAATCTTCTCGAACCCTGTTAAGCCGCTTAATACATTGATTAAGGTCTCCAATATCAAGATGGTTTGAATCAATTTTTTCATCTTCCAAATCTACAACTATATTTTGTAAGGTTGTCATTAGAGCATCAAATTTAGAAATGATTTTTTTTTATAGGCTGAGCATCAGTGTTATTTTCTTTATTCTTACCTTTCAAAATATTCTCAACATTTTTTTCAACAGTTCTAACAGTTTGTCCTTTAAGAGCAGCCTGCAGCAAAAGCTTTTGCTCCTCTTTAGAATCTTTTAAACGTAACGTTGCTTTTATATGACCAACATCTATTTTGCCGTCAATTAGTAGCTGTTTAGACTGATCATCCGTGTTCAATATCCTTATATAATTCGAAATATAAGGACGTGATTTACCTGCTAAATGAGAAATTTCCGTGATGCTCATACCAAACTCTTGCTTTAAACGTTGATATGAAAGGGCCTCTTCTAAAGGATTGAGGTCTTCTCTTTGTATATTTTCTATAACAGCTAGCTCATAAGCACTTTGCTCACCTTCTTCTTTCACCACCGCAGGGATTGTTTCTAACCCAGCCAGCTTTGAAGCACGAACTCGTCGTTCACCTGCCACCAATAAATATTGACCACTTCTCAGTTTATTCAATACAACAGGTTGAATAACCCCTTTATCTTTTATTGATTTTGACAGTGACTTTAATTTGTTTTGATCAAAGTATTTTCGCGGCTGCGAAGGATCAAAGTGAATATCACATATTTTAACAGTAAAGATGCTAACAGATGACTGCTTTTTTTTATTAATAATCCCAAAACCTTTAAGCTGTACTGTAGTATTTGTCATGTGACTCTCTAAAAGAAATGCATACTCTTCAAATTATAAGCGATTAAGAATGAAAAAAACATCGTAAAACTCCTTAATTTATTTCATCTTAGGTTTAAAAACTTCCCTGGATATAATGCACTTGCCCTGTAAAGGTCCACCTATAATCCTGTAAAGGTCCACCTATAATCCTGTAAAGGTCCACCTATAATCCTGTAAAGGTCCACCTATAATCCTGTAAAGGTCCACCTATAATCCTGTAAAGGTCCACCTATTGTGATGTAAAGTCCCATGTTTATTGGTTCATAGCCACCCTAAAACTCTTAAATTCTTAAAACTCTTAAAATCTTTTAAAAGGGTATTTTTCTTTTAATTATAAATTGTTGCCTTAATCATATTCTCATTACAATATATCAGGCACATTGGATTTCACTTAAAAATGAAACTTC
>NZ_MDTU01000002.1:233841-235749 GCF_001720395.1 Piscirickettsia litoralis | reverse complement strand
GCATCCGGACCTCCGGACGAAAAAGCATCCGGACCTCCGGACGAAAAAGCATCCGGACCTCCGGACGAAAAAGCATCCGGATCTCCGGACGAAAAAGCATCCGGACCTCCGGACGAAAAAGCATCCGGACCTCCGGACGAAAAATTGGGGTAGTGCTTAGGGTGACAAAATGAGTGAAATTATAACATTCAAGAATGACCGTAGTGATCTTGTAAAGCATGTCTTCGCGATACATTGCACTAATAACTTAACGCTTGTACAACGAAAATTGTTTAATGCATTGTTGTATTTCGCTTATTACGACCTACCTGTAGCTTCTATGTATTCTGTCCGGTTAGCTGATTTATGTAATCTGATTGGCTACAAAAGTAATGACTATAAACTGCTAAAAAAATCGCTTATTGGCTTGATGTCAACTGTGGTTGAATGGGATGTCATTGATCAAAGTAAAGCAAGTGATGACATAAAATGGACGGCAAGTACGATATTAGCATCTGTCGATGTTCGAAATGGTGTTTGTACGTACGAATATAGTAGTGTGATGAGAGAAGAGCTTTATGAGCCCGAAATCTATGGCAAACTTGATATGTCAGCAATTGGACAATTTTCATCAACGTACGGTATTTCTTTATATGAAAACTGTGTACGGTATCAAAGAATTAAACAAACACCGTGGTTGTCTTTAGATGTATTTAGAAAAATCATGGGTGTGAAGAAAGGGCAATATAAGCAATTTAGAGACTTTAAGCGCCGTGTAATTGAAGTTGGAATTAAAGAAGTTAATAAATACTCGAACCTCAATGTGAATGTTCATATGAAGAAAGAAGGTCTCCGAGTTGTGGGTCTGAAATTTGAAATTGATAATAAACTGAAAAAAGAAACAACGCTTCAAAAAACCGCTGCAGATGAAACACGGAATTCTGAACAAAGGCTTGTCCGTGCAAGAATAGAAAATAGAGTTAAAAATAAACCATTGTCAGTTGGACAGCTACTCACGAACACAATTAAACCAACCAAAACACAACGAACAGAGGTAGAGTTTAGTGAGAAAGAAATTGAAGACTTTTTAGAAGGTTTGAAGGAAAGTAATAAACTTGTCTATGACCGATTCTATGTGAATGGTGGTGGTTTAAATAGTCCAATTATCCAATCACTCATTAGAAATTATTTGAAACTTAAGTAGCTTTGTGACATATTTACGATTATTTTGATTTATTTTAGATCTTTCTGGCTTGGTAATTTAGTACTTTGATTTATTTTGGTGGACGAATATGAGTAAAGAAAGCCCCATAAAAAAATGTAGAATCAACAACAGCAACCCGTTTGCGCCGCTTAAGAAATGTTGCTAACCTCTCACGTGAAGCGATGTGCGCACAAGAGGATCTTAATATTAATACTTATTCAGGCTGGGAGAACGGTAAGTACGGTGGAATTACGCGAGCAGGAGCAGAGAAAGTAATACAGCGGGTATTACAAGAGGGTGTTGCATGTACGGTTGAATGGTTAATGACAGGAGTAGGGCAAGGGCCTAACTTTATTGAGGAGCATGAAGAGCTTGCCTTTGATGATTTGGAAGTGATTATTCAAGATGAAATTGATATTTTCAAGGCAAATTTTGACGGTTCAATCTGTATGAAGGTTGTAGATGATTCGATGGCACCAACTTATGGGATGGGTGACATTGTTTGTGGTATCGGTCGACAAGGGAGTGACATTATCGACTTGATAAAAAAAGATTGCATCGTGGTCTTTTTAGATGGCAGTGTTTCACTTAAACGTATTTTATCAACATCTACTGGGACGTTTAATTTAATTTCCACGAACGTTAATACATTTATTGCAGAACCAATGATTTATGATGTTCCGCTAATGGCTGCAGCTCCGATTATTAGGCATTATCGAAACAGG
>NZ_MDTU01000002.1:225759-231817 GCF_001720395.1 Piscirickettsia litoralis | reverse complement strand
CAACTCATGGGTTACATGACAAAAAAGATGTAAAAATGCAAAATCAGCCCTCGCCTCTAAATTGTTTCACATTTCAGTTCCACGTAGCCCTCATGCGATTTTAGCTTCCATCAGAAAAAGATTTTATTTTAAAGGCCCCTTCTTGGGGTCTTTTTTACTGTTTAGAAGTATCTCTTCTAATTAGTAAAAAGATTACGAATTGTTAGAGTTTTATTGCGATATATCGTATAATACGAATTATAAGATATTTGAAAAATAAACCAATAATGGCAAGAAAGACTGCAAAACTTAAAATTCTCACCCTGGTTATTGTGGCGAGCCTGCCACTCACCACTCTGGCCAAAGCAGATGTATGCGAGCGCGCCCGTTGGGCGGTGGAACATAATCGAGGCGACTTGATCCAATCCACGACCATTTTAACCCATGCCCTGTCACTCTATTCAGTTTCCGTGGAGGAAAGCGTTGATTGTAAAACCTTCACCCATGCCATGACCGTCAAAGGTCCAGATATTATTCAAGGACCGCGCAGCCTCTGTGCGGTCTTGTCTGCCGGTGAATTAAAACCGGGGATATGTAAATTGCGTGTGAGCTATTGCGTTACACCTAACTGCTGTAAAACCACGGTCACCCAGTTAAAATGGATCAAAGGTTGGGGTTATGTCCGTGCTCAACCTGCCTACCAAGAATTTAAACTTTAAGGAACACTCATGGCAAAACTCAATCGTGAAACCTGGTCAAAAAAATTGGCTCAACTTAAACAAGAACAATTATACGACTGCATACTCTCTTATGCTGAAGAAGATAAGTTTTTTGAAAAGAAGCTGGACTTATTACTCGTCAGTCTCGATCCAAAAAAATTAGCGGAAAAAGCTCAAAGCCGAAATCAATACCATTAAACGCGGTAAGAAATTTTTAGAGTGGCGTGAAGCGTCAGACTTGGCTTACCAGATTGATCAAATTATCGCTGCAGTTAATAAGAATCTCCTGGAGCAAGCGCCAGAACTGGCTGCCGAGGTGTTAGAGTTACTAATCACCTCCGACAATGTTGTTTTTGAGCGTGCTGATGACTCCAATGGGGATTTAGGCGGTTGCTATCGCTATGCGGTTGAATGTTGGGGTAAGACTTGGGCACAGGTTGAGAAAATAGACCAGAAAAAACTCGCCGAAAAAATCTTCGATGTCGCATTAGACAATGATTATGGTGTGCGCGATAATACGATTTCTAAGTTTAAACAAGCTTTAAACAAGGCAGGTGTTGATCATTTAGAACGTTTAATTAAGGAAACACTTTCAAAAGTTAAGCCGCCTAAGGAAAGGAAAAAGCCTAAAACGATAGAGAATATTATTTTTTATCTTGATCGTGATGACATTGTTGAATTAAAAGAAATAGGACGACACAGCCGTTTAAAAACTGCATTACAAGAAATCGCGGACTTGCGTGGCTCGGTGGATGATTATATTGATCTGCTACGTCAAGAATCACCCGAACTTCATGCTTATCAAATTATTGAAATTGCAAAACGCCTTATTAAAGCTTGGCGCTCAAAAGAAGCCATCGATTATTTAGTCAGTTGTGATGAAGCGCTTCACTATCAACATGAAATTAATAAATTGCTCATCGAAGCCTATGAATTAGAGGGGTTAGGCAAAGAAGCACAAAAGATTCGTTGGCAAGAATTTGAGCAACACCTCGATGCTAAAAGCTTTCAAGCCTATATAAAGCATTGCACGGCTAAAGAAGTGGCTGCTGCTAAAAAAAATGCGATTCGTTTAGCCAAAGAACAATCACTGACCATGAGTTTTGAGTTTTTAATCGAAATGGGTGAGGTGGCCACAGTGGCTGAGTGGGTGCGTGAAGATGGTGAAGTACGCAATGTGTATTATTCACCCTTACGCCAGTTGTCAAATCAACTGGCCAAACATGAGTGTTTTTTAGAAGCCGTTTTATGTCGTCGTATTCTTGTTGATGGTGTTCTTGTTAAATCTCAATCCAAGTATTACAAATATGCTGTAAATGACTTAAAGCAAGCGATGAAATTTGCTGAAGAGGTCAAAGAGTGGGGGGATGTTGCTTCACAAGCTGATTATCATGCGAAGTTGAAAGAGGAGCACAAGCGTAAATCCTCACTTTGGCAATTAATTCAAGAAGCAGGCTTAAGAGTTTGATGCAATTTAGCTTGAATTTGTATGATGAAGATGAGGAGCTGCCCTTTATGAATAGAGAATGGATTAGTCTAGAGAACGAAGAGCGAACCACATATTTGCAATGCTATAGTCTTCGTGATGTTCAACTCGATATAGTACAGATGCAGCAGGTTGGTGACTCGCATTCGATATTATCAACAGAGGATCGCTTGCATCCAAAGGCAAGCTATTATGAGCTGCAATTTGAATTAGGAACACCCTGTGGTTATGTGGTGGCGAGCCTAGTGTTCGACCACCATGATCTTAATCTAAGCCAAAAAATGCCTGGAAAGTTTTATTCGATTATTTAGGGTGTTGAATGAACTTCAATTACTGTCCAGTGAGCGCCTCTATTTGATAGAGCAACAAGTTTTACACTTTATAGCCCCATTTAATTTAATGGTTAAAGAAGAAAGTCCCTTTGATCTAAAACCAGTTTGGCCGGACAGTATTTTACTGCACTTAAAAAATCAAAAAACTATTTCACTGAAAACAAAACAGTTTTATTTGGTCGAAGTCAATATTAATCAATATGGCCCTCGATTTGAGTTACTGGCCAATCAAAAATACCCCTGCAACTATGATTTTGAAACACAATGTGGCGATTTTAAAATGCTCATTCAACAACTTTATCGTTGTGACTTACCCGGCGATTTAATTCAAAGTATGCAAGGTGCTCTAGATACTTTTAACGAAGAGGTGGAAGTATGATCACAGTTGAAAAAAAATCGACATGGTAATGTACGGATTGATGATACCACCTTACAGCAAGCTTGTTTTGCTATTCATCAACGCGGTGAACGTGTCACTAATCAACGCTTAAAAGATGAGTTAAATGGCAAGGGTTCCGCGCGTCGTATTGGTGAAATGGTGCGTTGGTTTAATAGTGAAGGCATACTCCAAGTCAATCAAAGCCAGCCGATTGAACGTATTCTCACTGAAAATGATCAATCGCAAGTGATTGCTTCTTCCGGTGCAATCACTCAGATTGCTGCAGGGTTAGAGTCCGCACTGAAAGGTCGTGAACAGCAACTTGAAGCTGAATTTTTAGAACGCCAACACGGTTTAGAAGAAGAGTATCAAGTCCGCTTTGCTGAACTTGAAAAGCAACAAGAGCAAGTCCATTCAGAACGGGAGTTAATGAAAAAAGAAATCGAGCATTTACGCCAAATGGATGCTGGAAAAAACCGGGCTATTGAAGAGTATGTGAATCAGCTTAGAGTCTTAGAACAAAAACGAACACAAGCTGAAGCTCAGATGCATGCGCTCATAGAAAAGCAAAACCAAAAAGAAGCTGACATGATTCAGCTTGAAAATGATCTAGCCATGGAAAAGCAGCGTCAGTCTCAACTGATGACAACAATTAGTGCTGCTTTAGATGAAAAATATATTGATAATATCGTCTTACTTGAATCAAACATCAAGCAACTCGAAAAACGATTAGAAGATGCCAACGATTCTTATGAAAAAGACACGGCAATGTGGATGAATAAATATGATGCCACACGCATTGAACGTGATGATTTTCAGGAAAAATACAGAGAACTTAAACAAAAACAATTTAAACTAGAAGATGATTTGCGATTGAACACGGCGGCGCTGACAGAGAAAACATTGGAAAATAACTACTTAAAAGAGATAAAAGAGATAAATGAGGAAATCAAGTTAAGCCTAAAGGACTTGAAAAATAAAGATCTATCCATGAAAGCCTTAATTAAGGCCAATAAACAGTTACTCAGAAAACTGTTTTCAAACTCAAAAAACAAGTGAAACTTTTGCTATGTACCACAATCACTTATACTTAGGGTTGATATTTTAAAACCAACAAGGATATTTTATGAAAGTAACGCTTAATTTAGGCAATTTAGACGTAAAAACAAAAGGTATGATTTTTGAGCTGAAAGATGGCAGCAAAAAATTTGGCACTTTAGAAGTGAGTAATAGTGGGCTGACTTTAAATAAAAAGAAAGTTACTTGGAAAAAGCTCAATGACCTTTTAAGCGAAGATAAACCGGCTAAAAAGGCGGCGGCCAAGAAAACCACTAAAAAACAGTCATTAAGAAAGCGGTGACTAAAAAACCGACGGTGAAAAGAACAGTGAAGAAGGCAGTTGCTAAGAAAACGGTAACAAAGAAAGCTGCGACAGTGAAGAAAGCGGGCCGGCCGAAAGGGTCTAAAAATAAGAAATAAATCATAATGTGGTCGTGGCATGAATGAATTAGTTAAAAAAGAGACCTCTTCAGAAGTATTGCAATCACTTAAAGAGCTTCAAGAATTTGTTGGCAGTAATCAAACAACAAAAAGTACAGAAGCAACCTATGCTAAATCTTGGCAAGATTTTGAAAATTATTGCTACAAACTAGGGTTAACACCATTACCTGCCGATGAAGGTGCTGTTGCACTTTTTTTGCACCACCTATATAAAGAAAAAGTGCGTAAGCGCACGACCATTCAAAAATCATTGGCAGCAATCAACTCAAGGCATCTTAAAGCAGGCTTTAAAAGCTTTAGTGACTCCATGCAGGTAAAGGCGGTACTTTTTGCGATAAAACGAAATGATCACTACACACCGAAGCAAGCAAAACCCTTACTTAAAAAAGAGTTTGAAACCTTGTTATCGGTTATTGATAAAAGCACATTAACAGGTTTGCGTGATGTAACGCTGCTTTCTTGGCTATGGTTTGGCGCTTTTAGAAAGTCTGAGGTGGTGGCCGCAAGGATTGAGGATTTAGAGTGGGTGAGTGGTAAGGGCGTGTTACTTAATTTGGGGCGTAATAAGGTCAATCAAACCGGTGAGAAGTTATTGCAAGTGCCGATGATTTTACAGCCAACGTATCCATACTGTCCAACATCGCTGATGCAGTATTGGGTTCAACGGAATCATCTAAAAAGTGGGCCAATATTTAGAGCGATTAGAAAAGGGAACTGCCTACAAAATACAGCATTATCCCACTCTGCGGTTGACCACATTCTTAATAAGTATCTGGAACTCTCGGGGTTGACTGGCTATAGACCCCATAGTTTTAGAGCTGGGTTTTTAACACAAGCTAAACTAAATGGCGCACCGGAAGAAAAATTAAGACAAGTGAGTCAACATAGCTCCGCTGCACTAGAACGTTATATCCGTCCGATTGAGTTACTTGATAATCCGGCGGCTGCTTATATTATATGACTGGCTAAGGGGGCTGAAGGTTGCAATTGTAATTATAATCCACCTTTGAAATCTTCCACTGTATTTTAAACCTACTTTACACTGGTTGCCAATGGAGCCACTCGTTAACTCTAAAGGAAAAGCACGCATGCATTATATTCGTAAGCGCTCAGAGAAATACACCTTCTAATTCATAATCACCCATGCCATGCTGGTTTTTTCGCTTGGAGGTCAGTATGGAAGAAATAGCGAATATCAAGAAATCACGCGCCGAATGGTTGAGTTTAGTTGAGCAATGGCGTGAGTCAGGTCAAACCCTTAAAGAGTTTTGCCAATCGAATGGCCTAAAGCATACACAATTTAGCTATTATGCGGCTGTTCAGCGCAAACAGAAAAAATGACAGCCTTGGCTTTGCGGAGGTCAAAACAAGGCCCACAGGGTTATTACTTAAACTGTGTGGTCAGCATGAATTGATTCTCTCTCCCGATTTTGATGAGCATATTTTACTCAAGGTACTCAATGTGGCTAGCCATGTTCAATGAGATTGCCGTCATCCACTAAGATTTATCTGGCAACGACATACTGTGATATGCGTAAATCGATTGATGGTTTAGCTTGGGAGATTGAGTCTCGATTTAATCTTAATGTGCTTGATGGTGCCGTTTTTATCTTTTTTCAATCGTAAGAAAGATAAACTGAAATACTTATACTTTGATGGCACC
>NZ_MDTU01000002.1:220103-221646 GCF_001720395.1 Piscirickettsia litoralis | reverse complement strand
CAACATGATTGATAATGACCATATCTTAAAGTGGTTCGGTCTGTTGGTTCTGTGCTGGTTCGGCGCAATTGCTCATTACATTAAATATTTAAGCGAAACGAAAGAGAAATTTGCGGCAATCGATTTTATTGCTCGCTTGCTTTGCTCTGCCTTCGCTGGCGTTATAACGCATTATTTTTGTGCGGCAATTAATTTGAACGATGCAATGACCGCAGGCTTGATCGGATTATCTGGCTATATGGGCGCTGAGTCCATGCAGCTTATATCGAATATTGTTAAGAGTTATTTTGCTCGTAAATAGGAAAATAGATGAATGCTTCATTTATTAAATTTTTGATTCAGATTGTCGGAAAAGTATTTGTATTCTTTTTTGCGATGCTTCGACGGCAAAAGTTAGAACAGGATAGAAGGAAGCAACAAGCGGAATATGACGACCTTCAAAAAAATGCTCCTGGTTGGTGGAGTAAGCATTTTAATCGTGGGATGCAGCCCCGTGACAAGTACAATGCCATTGAAACCAATCAAGCCAACCCTACACCCGATAGCAAGAAATAGCGGCGGTGTTTGTTTTGACAGAGCCGACAGCGTGAAGTTGGGTCGGTATATTTTAGATTTGGAAACAGGTTATGACTGAACAGAAGTTAAGAGAAGATTTGCTGAATTTGTCTTTTGAGATTAGAACACGGGCGGACGCAATGAAACGCTTTTTTCCTAGTGATCTTTCAAAAATAGGCAAAATCAACAGACTATTAGATCGAACCCTTGACCTTTATTTTGAAGTTTTAAACGGCGAAAAGGATGATGAACAAACTATCAGCGAAACACAAAAAATTTGCCACTGAGTTTTTAGTTGATTTAAATGCAACACAGGCGGCAATTAGAGCAGGATACAGCGAGAGAACTGCAAAAGTGCAGGGTGCAAGACTGTTAACGAATGCTAACATACAAGAATATATTCAATCACGACAAAGCAAGCTCCAAGAAAAAACAGAAATAACACAAGAGCGCGTTTTAACTGAATACGCTAAGGTGGCTTTTTCCAACATGAGCGACTTTGCAAATTGGTCTCCGTCTAGTGTGAACTTGATTGATTCTAATAGCCTGACATCTGATAAAACCGCTTGTATTGCTGAGATTACAGAAAACTCGACAGAAAACGGTTCAAATATAAAAATAAAGCTACATGACAAGTTAAGAGCTTTGGATGCGTTAGGCCGTCATCTTGGTTTATTTGTGCATAAGGTCGAGGCTGATATCAATTTGAACAAAAAATCTGACAAAGAAGAACTCAACGACTTATTATTTGATGAACTTATCGAGGATAACGAAACCGCCGAATGAAGGTAGCTGGCTTGATAAAATAAAATCATGGTCAGCAGCAAAAAAACGTAAATTTCTAAATTCTTTATCTGCCGAAAAGGCGCACTTATTACGCAACGATTGGCTCTACAATGCCAGAGCCGCGCAGTATCATCCACCTGGTGATTGGGACACATGGTTTATTCTAGCTGGTCGTGGCTTTGGTAAAACCCGTTCGGGCGCT
>NZ_MDTU01000002.1:216615-217468 GCF_001720395.1 Piscirickettsia litoralis | reverse complement strand
CCGATCATCAATGGATGAATCTAGGAATTTCTATCGTGTTTAAAACTTTAATCTCAAGAACGTTAATAGCTTCTTTATCGGCCTGCATTGCTATTCCTGTTGTCGCAAAGCGTGTTGGAGAAGATCCGATTTATGTTTGCATTTACCGTACTGCAGGGACACCAGTGCCATCTCTTAAGGTTACGACTTCTACATCTGTCAAGGTGCAGTATGACTATGAGACAGGAGAGCCTTTCTATGGATCTGAAGTAGCAGTTGCAGATTCTAACAGTCAGCTAGGCTATAAAGACATTACGGATGAATCAACAGTACCACCTAATGAAGATTCGACTCCTTTAGCTGGTTCTACATATATAAATGAGGAAACTAACCCTGGTTTTTCTTCTCACTGGCTTGAACCAAGTTATTACACTTGTGTATACGCTGGAGCATTTGATGGTAAAGAGCATTTTTTTAGTCCATTCAAGATAGATTTAGAAATGTTTGAGTCTGGTAATAAAAGCCCAACATTTGTTAAATCTGCAGAAATTAATATCAGTACAACTGGGGCTGACAATTCAGCAACCCTTTCCAATGTCTCTGGAGAGGGGCTACTCCAAATTGGATATAGATCGTCAGGAACACAAGCAAACGTAAATACTCAGCATGCTTCAACAAGCTTTCCATTTTTTGGTTATGTAGCACCTTTGACTACGAACCAGATGAAAGACTTATCAACGACCTCGACAGGTGATAACGTACCTGATGCAAATAGTGGTATTAGTGGAAAACCTGGTGCCGCAATTTATGTGGTCTATACACCTTATGGGGTAGATGAGCTAAAAGAGCAAGATTAGCAGGATACTTATCTTTG
>NZ_MDTU01000002.1:209679-212279 GCF_001720395.1 Piscirickettsia litoralis | reverse complement strand
CCAAGAATTAGAAGCTGAGATATTAGACGACACGGCAGGCGCATTATGGACACGTAAGGGATTAGATCAGCAAACGATTAAAGAGGGCCCTGAATACTTTCAGCGCATTGTTGTTGCCATTGACCCGTCTGTCACGGCCACAGAAGAGAGTGACGAGTGCGGTTTAGTTGTTGCTGCGATTGATCGCGAAGGAAAAGGTTATTTGCTTGAAGATGCGAGTGATACGCTGCCACCGCTCGAGTGGTGTGAGTTGGCCGTTTCTTTATATAAGAAGTGGAACGCTGATTTGATTGTTGGTGAGGTTAACAACGGCGGTGATTTAATCGAAAGCCTGTTACGTTCTGTGGATAAGAATATACCGTATAAAAAAGTGCATGCAACACGGGGTAAGGTTATTCGTGCGGAACCTGTCGCAAATCTTTATACACAAGGTAAATGCTATCATCTAGGAGCTTTCCCAACGCTAGAAGATCAGCTTTGTACCTGGACTCCTGATGACCCTGATTCGCCAGATCGATTGGATGCGTTGGTGTGGGCGTTTACTGAGCTAATGATCGATAGCATGGATCTGCCGAAGTTAGACGGGATTAACTTTAAAGGCTTGGCTGAGAAAAGTTATAGGAAGAATCCGTTTGGGTTTTGAGTGATTTTCAGTGGTATTACAGTTATGGAGTGGGTGAATTATATATAAGGTGAGAATTATTTTTGCTAATTCCTTATTAAGAAAGAGGTTTGATCAATGCAAGGCTTTAGAGAATTAAACGCTATTTTTTCAGAATATTATGATTTTTCATACGCAGAAAATAATATATCTCACCTTGAACAAGATGTAATCGATACTTTACTTGATGCAAATAATAAAGGTTTGATACGTCAGTACCTAAAACTAAATGATGATAACTCCACTCTGAGTGAGGATGATCAGAGTAGAGTTAATGACTTCTTTGTGAAAATAGCATGTGAGCCAGAATTTTTTTGCGGGATTCCAAGAGTATTGTGAAGAGTATAGCAATGCCGAAGAAAAAGTTCTTGAATGGTTTGAAAAGAATGAAGCGGCTAATTCTGAGGTAGCAGAGAAAAGCTCTACGGAGGAGAATGCTGATGCATGTTTATTTTTAACTAAACAAGAAGAACAAAATAATTCAGCGAAGATCGCAACTGCAGCTCCCTCTCCGGGTTAGGAATAAATTTCATATTTTGTACGTTACTTTCGATAACACCGTTTAACGAAAGTAACTACAAAGCGCCTGAACCTGTTGATAACTGTGGGTTTCAGGCGTTTTACTCCAATCTAAAAAGTGTTATCAAGCCAGAATGTAGTGAATTTACCCGATTTTAGGGAAAAATGGCCAAATTTGAGGGTCTAAAACTGGAATTTTGATCGAGAGTATTTGTAAAAAAAGTCGGCACTTCCACCAAATTTACTCAATATGGTGGAGGGCGAGATACTATTTTTTACCGAGATAAAATGACTTCAAACCCCTATTAGGGGGCAAGTTAATCAGGATAATAAACGACATACATTGCTGTGCCTGGGTTATTACTAGACCAATACGGGACATTTATAGGGCCTGTTGTCAAATCAGACATTTTAGAATTTTGTATCGGAGCAACATATCCGAAGTATGGAATATTAGTTGGAGCGTGCGAAGTGTCAGGTGTGTTATTAGTGCCTTTTGTTCGATAACCTATTTTTATTAATGCATGATCTGAAGGGTTCACGAGTTTTGCCGCTATATTACCATCATTAGTTGTTAGTTGAAGTATTGTTGATGTTGAGCGCATTAAACTTTGGCTTTCTTGGTAATTAAATGTCATATGGAAGTGAAAATTTCTGCTTGAGTTATTTTCTTCTTCTCTTACAATTGAACCTGCATATGTACATGTAATATAGTTAGGTTTTAGCCAGTTGCTATAACCAAAGCTATTGTTTTTAGATATATATGTATCTGCTGACTGCTCTTCGGTGTCGTTAAAAAAGTGTAGTCTACCAGATATTTGAGATAACCCAGCGTTTTGTTGGTAGCCAAGGTTATAGGTTACTGATGGATTATTGGGAGTTGGATGTTTGTCTACAACACCAACAGCAACAACTTGCCCTGTATCTTCAGCAGTTATTCTGTTGTTGATTTTCAAGTATTCAAAATCTTCGGAGTTAGATACACTAATACAGGCATAGATTGGGATCCCTTTGCCTGTCTGTTGTGGTATTGGCATATCTGCATAGGTTAATGCCGTGGGTAATGCAATAATAGCGCCAATTAAAAAATTTTTTTATTTATCATTATTTGCTCCACTATGTTTATTTTTTAAATTCCAATGATGTTTATACTTTGAAATTCCATATTATGTGTAAATTCCTTTGCAGGGATTCTATAGCCACCACTTAACATGTAAACAGTAAAAGCACTGTTGAATATGATTGGAAATCGTAAGTATCAAATTATTTTCTAATAGGTTTTTATATAATGGCTGCATCTTTTCTCTCTAAGTTTAAAACTGCCCTGACACCTAACAAAATCGACGCTAAGCCCAAAACTCTCCCGTCGCCTCAAGGGTTTACAGGCTTAAGAGAAGTCGGCGGCAGAGTCACAGAGGAG
>NZ_MDTU01000002.1:200321-205927 GCF_001720395.1 Piscirickettsia litoralis | reverse complement strand
AAATGTACAAACGCTTTCAATTCCTAGCCCAAGCAAATCAAACTGATGTCATGGTTTATCATCCCATCATGTCAGGCGATGCCGTCGAGTTTGTCAATAAGATAAAATCCATTCCAGAAGATCACACGGTCAATATTCGCATCAATTCCCCAGGTGGCAGTGTTACCGAAGGTGCAGCAATGATTAATTGCATTAAAGAGCTTGATAGCCGTTGCATTGCGACCGTCGAGGGGGTGGCTGCGTCTATGGCGAGCTTAATTGCCGTATCTGCAAGTAAAACTAAGATGGCCAAAAATGCCATGATGATGATCCATCATCCGATGAAAGCCATGCAAGGCAATGCAAAGGAAATGGTGCAAACCGCTAAAACGCTCCAAGGCATGAGCGAAATTATGATCGAAGGCTATCAAGCAAAAACGGGCCTCTCCAATGATGAGATTGATGCCATGCTTGATAAAGAGTTCTGGATGGACTCAAAAAAAGCGAAAGAGCTTGGTTTTGCTGATGAGATTGTTGGCGATTCTAACATCCAAGCTTCAATAAACCCTGACGAGTTCGGATATAAAAATGTTCCACAAGCCCTACTTAACCCACCTAAACAAGAGGAAACAAAACCTATGGGTAAATTTGCAGAATTTAAAGCACTGCTTGAAGAATTGAAAGATGATGAGGAAACAAAGGCATTTTTTGGCTTCTATGCAACAGCCGGATATAAAACCTAAAACCGAAGAAAAGCTTGATGATGTTAGCTCTTTTAAAGCCCTTATCCAAAACCAAAGCGCAATGATTAAGCAGCTACAAGACCGTGATAATGAGCGCAGACTTGCAACCTTTGAGGCCAAAGCAAAAGAGTTTAGTGCATGCGGTCAAGAGATAGACGCTAAAACACTCATGAACTTACATGATAATCACCCTGACACCTACGCAAACACAGTTCAGGCGTTAGAACGAGCGTCAAATGTCTACAAAGCAGAACAAAAAGGACTTTTCCAGGCACAGGGCTTCTCAGGCGAGGCTAAATTAACAGGCAAGCAAGGGCAGTTCCAAGCGAAAGTGAAGAAGTCTGTAAGCGATGGCGTTTGCGAAGATGAAGCGATTATTGCAAACATGGACGAAAGCATGTACGCAGAAATGAGCAAAGTTTTACCCCTCGAAAGCTAACTCTTCTCTCTACTTCTTACTCCCTCCTCAATTTCAATTAATACTTTCAGGAGTCTTTATGTTTTTAAAAGGCTATAACATCGGTGTGCTTCCTGCGGCGACTGATTTAAGCGACTATCGTTTTGCCGCAGTAAATTACACTAAAACGGGCTACGCACTTGCGACCGCAGGTGGTCTTTCTGATGGCGTTTTACAGAATAATCCAGAGCAAGGCGCGGTGTGTGATGTCATGATCACAGGCATTGCAAAAATGATTGCCAGTGCAGCAATTACCGCCGGAAACTATGTAAAAGTCTCAACCAACGGTCAAATCGCACAAGCTGGTGAAGGCGATACAGCCATCGGTAAGGCGATTGAGTCTGCAAATGAAGCGGGCGACATTATCGGTGTGTATTTAATTCCTAATGGTTACGCTATTCCTAAGCCTCCACCGTCTTAAGCTGACTATCGGGGTGTGACCGGATTCGTGTAATAAACCCCCCACAAGGAAACTAAAAGTGTGCTTAATACTTAGAACTTCAACGAGTTGGGAGCATTAGCATTAAAAATAATGTGTGAAAACCCTATTAACTTATAGTTTCCAGACAAATCAAAACCCGTCAGTGATTTTCGTATACAAATACACCCAATATTAGCGCTTATTTAAGCCTCTCTTGAGGGGTGTCGTAAAACAAATGTTTTTCGTACATGTGAAAATTTAAAGCAATTTCGCCTAAAGCATTGCCCCACAATAGCTTAAGGGGTGTTTAAAAGTGCTTATGGGGGTTTATTACACGAATCCGGTCACACCCCGAAATGTATTTGATAGCTTGCTTGTTGAGCACTTTGAAGTGTTAAGCTTTGATCCACGCGGTATTGGTCAATCCAACTCTCCTAATGAACAGCCGACGATGCTTGATTACGCAGAAGATATGAAAAAGCTAATGGATGCTCTAGGTTGGAGTGATGCTTATATTCTTGGGGAATCGTTTGGGGGAATGGTTGCGCAGGAGTTTGCCCTTAACTTTAGCGCTTGTGTTAAAAAGCTAGTCCTTATTGTAACAAGCTCTGGAGGAGCAGGAGGTTCTTCATTTCCTTATCATGAGCATGATATATCAGCAATGAATGATGAGGAAAAAGCACATTTTTGGGTGCAATGTAGCGATACTAGGCTTGAGAGTGAAGGTTGGAAGGAAGCTAACACACAAAAATACCATCAGCAATTTTCTGCATATTACAAAGTATTTAAAATGAGCAGAGCAAACCCAAATAACGCTTTGTTTAGCTCACGCCAAATTAGTGCACGAAAGCACCACGATACATATGAGCGGTTGTCGGCTATAGATGTGGAAACTTATATATGTGGCGGACACTTTGATAAAACCGCACCGATTAATAATCAATTATCTTTGCTAAATCAAATTCCAAATGCACGCTTAACCATGTTTCATGGAAGCCATATGCTCTTATGGCAAGATAATTTTTCTTTTAAGAGTATTGCTCAGTTCTTGATCAACAAGTAAAAGCCTTCTTTCGAGGCGTGACCGGATTTAAATATGAATCGTGACTTTACATAATGCATAGAATCAGATAATTTTTTAGCTGGGTATCACAAAAAGAAAGTAAGGTAAATTGATGAGTGATAACAAAAAACCGATGGGTAAAACGGATCTTGCAAAAAACTTAGTGGAAACCAACCACTATGCATCAGTCAAGGAAGCCACTAAAGCTATAGATTCTGTATTTGGGTGCATTGAAACTAATCTTCAACAAGGGAATAAAATCACCCTCACCGGCTTTGGCAACTTTGAAGTGAAGCATCGACCTGAACGACAAGGGACGAACCCTTCCAACGGCAAACCGATAATCATTAAAGCTTCAAACTCGGTCAATTTCAAAGCTGGTAAAACCTTGAAAGAACGCGTCAATCAATAGCGCTAGAGCCACCCCTGCTGGCTTTATCCTTTTCTCCAATAGTGGTATAGTCAACTCACTTAGTAATCAAAAACAGTTGTTCTCTTGCAGTGAAGTCCAAACCATTACCTGACTTATTACAACAACAATGGCATCCTACAAAAAACAAAAAAATATCACTTCATTCCGTTTCTGTCTCCTCAAACCATAAAGCATGGTGGTTGTGTGAGCGCGGTCACGAATGGCAAACCACCATTTGCCATCGAGTCTATAAAGTGCGTCATTGTCCACACTGTCGATTTGACACACTGGCAGAAACCTATCCTGAACTTGCATCGCAGTGGGACTTTAATAATGATCAGTCACCTAATCAGGTTGCCGCTCACAGCCGCTACGCCGCCACGTGGCGGTGTGCTCAGGGACATTCCTGGCAAGCTCCGGTATATCGTCGAACGCTAGGCATGGGCTGCCCCTACTGCACAAACCGTAAAACAAAAGCAAGTTTTAATTCGCTGGCCTTGCTTCACCCTGAGATTGCTGACGAATGGAATTATGATCGAAACGCCTTCACCCCTTATGAAGTCAGTAGAGGATCAAAAAAATACGCATGGTGGAAATGTCCTTACGGGCATGAATGGCGAGCTAGAATTGATGCACGAACCTCACGCAATACTGGCTGCCCAACCTGCTATCATTTAAAACAGCAACAACTCACCTCGACCTATCGGAAACAATCATGAATGAAAACAACCTTATGTATAAATCACCCTATAGCTATTCATTCACAATTTTCTCTCAAATGCATTAGCAATTTTCTACCGATTTGCCTCGTGTTTAATTTTTAATGTGGCCCAATGACCTCATAGCTGCGATAAGCGACAACTTTTCAGGTTTTGATGTTAATATTGCCAATAATCAGCGTTACACTTCATATGACGGAGGGCGATTAAAAAAAAGGGCGGAACAAGCTATAAAACTGTCGCCTAATCTGATACATATTCAATGTAAACTAAACGATTGCTTCTTCGATATATTAACAAGTGGCGATTATTCATTATGTATTTTAATTTCATTGTAATATAAAAGCTGTGGAGTCGTCTAAACTATGCAAATATCCAAACTAAGAACTTCTGGACTTATTGTTTACTTATCATTATTAGCAGCAATTACACCTTTTTCAACCGATATTTATCTTGCATCTATGCCAGTGATTGCAAAGCAATTTCAATCAACATCTACACTATTACAACTTACCTTATCGTTGTTTTTTATTGGCTTTGCTCTCGGTCAATTATTTTGGGGACCGCTGTCCGATAAAATAGGTCGTAAGCCTGCTGTAATCATCGGTATTACCATTTATCTTATCGCATCTATATTATGTGCATTTTCAACGAATATTACCCAGTTGATCATTTTCAGGTTGCTCCAGGCATTAGGTGCCTGTTCAGGCGTTGTCATTGCGATGGCAATGGTCAAAGATATTTTTACTGAACATAATCGCATGACCAAAATGTTGAGCTTTATGGTGACAATTATGACACTCGCCCCGATGGTTGCCCCCGTGATAGGCAGTTACTTGCTTGTCCATTTTCATTGGCAATCAAACTTTTATTTTCTCGCAGCATACGGCTTATTATTAATACTAACGATGCTATTAATTAAAGAGAGTCACCCTAAAATAGCACGTAAGCCCTTACCCATAAATAAACTCGCTTGCGCATATATAGAACAAATAAAATGCAAACCTTTTTTAGTAATTACTGCCGCCGTCAGTACTAATTTTTGTATTATGTTTGCCTTTATTTCCTCATCTCCTTTTATCTATATTAATATTTATAAAGTTTCAGCAGTACAGTTTGGTTATTTATTCGCATTTAATGCCTTCTCACTTATTTTAGGTAGTTTTACATTAAACAAACTCAAAAAATCACTGTCAGACCCAAAAATTATGTGTCTTGGCGCAATAGGGTCAACTGTAACAGCAATTGTTATGTCGATCTTACTCTCGGTTAACCCAACTCAGATATTAAATATGATTCTACCATCATTTATTATTACATTCTTTGTCGGTTTATTAATGCCATTATTAATGTCTTTGGCTTTAAAACACGTTGTTCACTACACTGGGATCACTTCTGCTTTGATCGGTATTTTTCGCTTTAGTGCCGCAGCACTGACTAGTGTCTTCATGGGTGTATTAATTACAAATCACCCAAGTCCATTGCCCTTAGTAATGTTAGTATTAAGCATTTTTACACTGATATTTATAAAATGTTATCAGAACAATCTAACACTCTAAAACGTAAGAGCCTATTTGGGCACTCGATCAGATACCTACCAATACCGGATATTGAAAAGTTTAAACGGCACCATCACATTAATTTCATAATACCAAAGAACACAGAAAAAGGTGTCTGTTATCGCAGCTATGAGGTCATTGTGCCGATTACTGGCCACAAGAATCGGAACGCCTCAGTCACTGCTTTAAATTCTCAATTCATCGACTTCATGAGTTCGTTCCTGAGTCTGTCGCCAGCTATTTCGACAAGTAC
>NZ_MDTU01000002.1:194915-197158 GCF_001720395.1 Piscirickettsia litoralis | reverse complement strand
CCTTGAAAACCAAGGCATTATGGTATAATACAGGATATGAAAGAAGTTGCTGTATACCCAGAAAATATTGAAGATTGCTATAAAGTCATCGATCACGTTTCAATTGAGCGTGACCATTATAAAGTACTGTATGAGCAATTGCAGCGCCATCGTTATGGACAACGCTCAGAAAAGCTAAGTAAAGACCAACTGGCCTTATTCTCTGAATTATTAGGTGAAGACGCAGAAAAAGAGCCTCAGGAAGAAACTGTCACTGTTCCATCACATCAACGTGTGCGACCAAAACGCAAGCCATTGCCAGAACATCTGCCACGCGAACGTGTTGAACATGACCTAGCAGATGAAGAAAAAATTTGTGCGTGTGGTTGCACCCTGCAACGCATTGGTGAAGAAATTACAGAAAAGCTAGAAGCAATCCCAACACAGTTTAAAGTCATTCAACATGTGCGCTTTAAATATGGCTGTAAAGCCTGTGAAACGGGAGTGAAAATTCCATCATTGCCACCGATGCTGATTCCAAAAAGCATTGTTACACCAAGCTTATTGGCGATGATTGTCTCTGATAAATTTGAAAGCCATTTGCCTTTGCACCGTCAAACACAGCGCTTTGAAGCGCTAGGCATTGATTTGCCTCGTAACACCATGGCCAATTGGGTCATCGTCATTGGCATGTTTTGCGAGTCATTATTAGAATTGATGAAGCAAGACATGCTTCAGGCAAAATTAATTCATGCTGATGAAAGCCCATTACGCGTTTTAAGTGAAGGCAAGCAAAAAAGCTATCTTTGGTATTATTATGGCCGTGTTGCTGAAAGTCAGATTTGCTGTATTGATTTTCAAGCATCACGCCACTCAATACACCCTGCTAATTTTTTAAAGGATTATTCAGACTACATGATGACCGATGCCTACAGCGGTTATGGTGAGTTGGTAAGAAAAAAAGATGTTATTCCGACCTACTGTTGGGCTCATGCCAGACGTAAGTTTGAAGCGATTCCACAGCCAAAAAAGGCAGTAAAAAAGTCACACTGGCGATGGAAATGCTTAACTTTATTAGCGCCCTGTATAAAATAGAAAAAGAAGTTAAAAATGAGCCACCCGATATTATTTATCAACAGCGCCAAGAAAAATCTAAACCAATCTTAGATAAAATTAAACAGTGGCTAGAGCAGCATCAGCCTGGCATTCCACCAAAAGTGCCGTTGGGCAAGGCGATTAGTTATTTGCATAAAAACTGGGATCAGTTTGCCCGTTATATTGATGAACCGTTTTTATCAATCGATAACAATGTGTTAGAGCGACAAATTCGCCCCTTAGCAGTTGGCAGGCATAATTGGTTGTTCTCAGCCAGTGAAGCAGGTGCACAAGCAACGGCTGCATTTTACAGCTTGGTTGCCACTTGTAAACTCAACGGCCATAAGCCATATCACTACCTCAAATATTTATTTGAAAATCTTCGGGCTGCAAAAACGGATGATGAGTTGAGAGCGCTATTGCCTTATAATGTCGAGCCCAGCTGATCAACCGAGCCCACCACGCATGCCGATGGCTGCTTAAGTCAAAGCTGCACTTGCCAGAACGCTTACGTCTTAACCCGGAAAGTGGATACCTGTTTACGCAGCTTCAGCCATCAATTCATACTCAGTGGGAGTGTGATAGTTGATCGATGTGACTTTCCCTAGAAGTAAGCAACAGCCCCCTTATACGCTATTCATCACGGGGGCAGGCCCCCGTGATTTTCGCTATGCGCTTAAAAGTCCATAGAATTCTTGCGTTTATTGAACTTCCAGTTATTGTCTAATATATCTAAAAAAAAATCACTCTGAACAAATTCTATACTGTTTATTTTTAATTAAATCTAGAGATGTTTTACTCGTGTGAGAACAGTCACTACAAATTAAATTACCACAATAACGGCAATGGTGTCTTCTAAAAAAAAGTTTAAACTCTTCATTGCAAATAGAACAGTCGCTTCGACTATTGTCAGGCTTAAATTTATTATTTTTCATCCTAAAATCATAACATTTACTCCAAAGATCTGTTAAAATTTCAAACTCTCTATCAGGGGAGGGAGGCTTTGCTATACATAATTGATATTTTTTGATACGATGTTCTGCTTCTTTGATCATTTTGATCGAGTGTGACCTACTAAAATTTCTATTTTTTCATAATTCTGTCGTCAAGTACAAATCGATCATCCGATTCTCCTCCGCGAGCACAACCTACAGCCAAAAAAATATTTT
>NZ_MDTU01000002.1:180593-194057 GCF_001720395.1 Piscirickettsia litoralis | reverse complement strand
AAAAATACAGTGTTGTAATCACTATTAGGCCATGAAGGAACCTTCTGATTATTGTTAAAATATTTTAGTAGTATATCACTTATTTTTAATATCTCCCGATGCTCCCATGCGATATAGATTGTTGAATTATGATACTTGTTCCGAAGTAAGTTATTAACTAACAACCGAGGCTGATTGTATCCAATCTCAGTATTAACAGGCAGTCCATAATAAATAGCTGTAGGCTCGATTGTTGCTAGTGGACGAACATAATTATAAAACCTTTTGTCACCATGCATTTCATAAGCTTTAACTGCTGGATTCGGAGCAAAAATAAAATTGGGTTTTGGATAATGTTTAATAAAAAAAGATGGAAGTGCTAAAGAACGGTTCAACCCTCTGCATGTGAGCTGTCCTAATCCTGCAGAGGGTTTTTCCGCATGTCTAACAATTACAATAGTTTCAATATTTTTTTGATTATGATTAACTGAGTGTTGCGATGCAATTGTATAAAATGGTGTAGTTAGCATTAACATGAGCAATAAATTTTTCATAAGTCTTAGATAACCCCTTGTTTTAAAATTCAGGTTCATTTTAACTTGCTGATACTATACGTTGCACGCTACGTGCTCTTAGGCTTCTTTTGAATTTGTCATTTTACTCGAGGTTTAACCAAAAGTGTTGCTGGCTAGCATTAAACTGCTCTCCCTAACTCATACCTATTAATGAATAAACCAATCACGGTATCATGCATCAATTCATTCTTAGAAAAACAGATCATTTTTCGGTAAAGCCTCTTGATTCTTGTGCGTAGAGTTAAGAATTTGCGCTCAGTTTTTGTGGTCAATGCTTTAGAAATATTATGATTTTTTTCACCTAAAAATCTGATATAAGACCTCCAGCCATCACTGCGATAAGTTTTAATTTTATAGCGACTCAAGAGCTTTTTAATCTCCTTAAAAGCATCATCTTTTCTTTTGCCAAATACAAAGGCAATAATTTCTTCGGTATGTGTATCTAACGCAGCCTATAACCATCTTTGATTACCTTTATTTTGAACCTATGACCATTGCTCATCTAGTTCAACTGACAGCTCCATTATTATTACTTTGGAAATTTTAATAGCCTTATTAAAGTTCACTTTCACAATGTTACAAGCCTTATGAAATCAAAGCCACACTAGAAAAAATGAGGAATTCTTTTTCAATCACTTATTAAAAGTGTTGGCTATGTTGTTCTTCTAATTACGCACCATGGGCGAGTGTTAGCCATCGAATGGTAAGCATTATCGCAAACAATCATTAGTTGATACTATAGAGGATATCGCTTCAATTTTTATGTAGGAATGTGGGTATAATTAGGGTTCTGTGGTGGACTCGAACTCACTCTCTTTTTCTTGCTCATTGGCCCCAAGCAGTTCATCAAAAAGCGCGAGCTGGTCAGCACTTAATTTTTCGGAACGCTGCCCATAACGATAACGTTTCAACTGTTCATACAAAGCTTTATAATGATCACGCTCAATGCTTACTTGATCAATCAACTTATGGCAGTCGTTAATATCTTGTGGGTAAATTTGGGCATCCTTCATGGCGACTATTATACCATAACCTAATACTTTCAAGTGGATTTATTAAAATAATTTACTGTATTTTTCCTTAGTTTTTTTCTTTATCTCGTACCAATTAACCCCATCTAAAAGCAAACTCAATTGAGCTTCACTCATCAGGTAATATGCATCATTTAATTTAGGAAATTTAAAGCAGCCTTTTTCAAGACGCTTATAAAGCAAGCAAAAACCCGTGCCATCAGAATATAAGTATTTCAGCTTATCTTTCTTACGATTAAAAAATGATAAAAACGGCACCATCAAGTACATTAAGATTAAATCGAGACTCAACCTCCCAAGCTAAACCATCGATCGATTTACGCATATCACAGTATGTCGTTGCCAGATAAATCTTAGTGGATGACGGCAATCTCATTGAACATGGCTAGCCACATTGAGTACCTTGAGTAAAGTATGCTCATCAAAATCGGGAGAGAGAATCAATTCATGCTGTCCACACAATTTAAGTGACAACCCTGTAGGTGCTGTTTTGATCTCGACAAAACCAAGGCTGTCTTTTTTCTGCTTACGCTGGACAGCCGCATAATAGCTAAATTGTGTATGCTTTAGGCCATTCGATTGACAAAACTCTTTAAGGGTTTGGCCTGACTCACGCCATTGCTCAACTAAACTCAACCATTCGGCGCGTGATCTCTTGATATTCATTATTTCTTCCATACTGATCTCCAAGCAAAAAACCAGCATGGCATGGGTGATTATGAATTAGAAGGTGTATTTCCCTGAGCGCTTACCGAGATTCTTATATTGTTTGTACTGATACCTGTCCAGAAAAAGAATAATTTGTTGAAATCTAAGCATTATTTGTTGTGACAACTATATTTCCTATGTTAATAGAGGGAGAATAATGCTAAATATTATACTTTTTGACAACAAGTAAATAGAGGCACCAAAAAGTAATTCATAAAGAAATTATTAAGAACTCTTAGAGCGTTAGGCAAATAAAGTAGAGGCTTTATATTAATGCAAGACAAATTAGTAAGTGGCAAAAGATTGATTGTGGTAAATGAAAAGTTGGTTTCATAATGACAGCGTGCATTAAACATAATATAATGATTATTCCTAGATTGACAGAAGCTATTGCTTCAGGCGGGTGCTTAGCCAGCCATGTTTATTACTTAGGTAACTGCTACAAATTAGCTCATTGAGATGAGATAACATGTAGCAGAACTCACTCAATTTGCCAATAGCATTGGCAAATTGAGAAAGCGCTACGCTAGTAGTAAAGAGTACTTTACTACTGAGTTGGTAGGAGATTTGGAAAATAAAACCGAAGACGGTAAAGCAGTTAAAGAACCCATGGTACTTTAAAGCTGTGAGCTACACTCAAAGTAGTCTACTGGATGTAAATCTTAGGGAGATGTTTAAATCAGCATCTCTCCCCAAGATTATTTTTATTTGTGGGGGAAACAATCACTCAAAACGTGATCAGTTGATTTCATATATTATGAGGCACGGAGTGAATGATCGCATTGTGACTTGCAAAGCAGAAAATGCATGGAATATCATAGTAGAGCAAAAACTAACAAAGACCTCAAATGCTTTAGAATTTGAAAATGAGCTAGCAGACCTATCTGATTGTATAATCATTATTGTGGAGAGTGCTGGCAGTATTGCTGAGTTAGGTGCCTTTTCAAATTCTGATTCCCTTAGAAAGAAACTCCTGCCTATCTTAGACAAGCAGTATGAAAAGGATATTTCATTTGTTAATACTGGCCCAGTTAAGTGGGTAAACAAAGACTCTAAATATCAACCTTCACTTTATATAGACTTCAACTGCCTTTTAACTCATGGGGATGAAATTTTAGAAAGGGTGCGAAATTCAAGTTTAAGAGGGATAAGGCCATCAAAGAGATATAGTAACAGACACCTCACTCTAAAAGAGTTACTTTTTTTGTCATCTATGTAATTATTTCACTTGGCCCTGTTGATCTTGATATTATCATACTTATTTCTCTTAGAGTTCTTGAGTGTAAAAGTAAAGAACTTAAAACTATTAAACATTTAGTATCCATAGCAAGCTCTCTGGGATTTGTTAAATATTCAAGCGAAGGTTTATGCTTTTGTGATAGTAGAGAGGTCTCAGCTAGCGAGTTTGGTGTTCTGATTTCTAAAGCATATAAAACAAGGCTAAAAAACATGAGTTACTTAATTAAAGTTCCTTCCTATGTTGAGTTTTTAAAAAAAGTGTACAGTTTAATTAGCAAAATATCTAATGATTTGCTTATTTCTGAAGAAAAAATAAAAAATGTGATTGATCGGTCTTCACTGTTGTATCATGAATTTACTATTGTAAAAAATAATAAATCCAGAGTGATTCATAATCCTGCTAAAGAGCTAAAAGCTATACAAATATATTTGACTAATATGTTTATTAAACAAGCCCCGATTCACGACTGTGCATTTGCATACAGAGAAGGAATTTCTATTAAAAATTGTGTCGAAAAACATATTGATTCTAATTATTTTTTTCTGACTGATTTTAAAGATTTTTTTCACTCAATTATGTTTGATGATATTTTAAGATTTTTGAAGTTAACTAATATTTCTCAATATTTATCTAGAGATGAAGATTGTAGTGATTTTGCAAAAGTTATGTGTAGATATAAAAGGTTAACGATTGGTTCACCGTCTTCACCGAGCTTATCTAATGCTTTGTGCTTTCGGTTAGATGAGGTTATCAATCGCTTTTGTTGTAATAATAACTTAATTTATAGTAGGTATGCAGATGACATATGTATTTCAAGCGAGAATAAAATTAATTGCAACTTAGTAAGAAAAAGCATTTTATCTTCAATACAAGAAGCAAACGTAATAAGGAGGTTAAGAGTTAACCCTAGCAAAACAAGAACCCTAAATAGAGCTAAGAGAGTAAAAATATTGGGCTTAAATATAACTTCAGATAGAAAAATCTCTATAGGACGATCAAAGAAAAGAGAAATAAAATCGATGGTTAATATGTGGAAATATAATAGAATAAACAATATTGAGCGGTCATATCTGTCTGGATATATCTCTTATTGCTTAGCTGTCGAAGAAGACTTCGTTATGGGATTATATCAAAAGTATGGTTCTACTCTTATCAATAGAATAAGGGAATACAATGCAAGCTATGCTAGAGAGAAAAATCTTCTACTAGAAAATTCATTGATGGATATTAATCATTCTGATTACAACTAATTTAACTATAAAAGGCGCTAACTATCTTTGTTTTGTGTTTTTAAAAATGAAGAAAATTCGAATTCGTTAATTTCTCCAGATGCAAGCTCTCTTATAGCATAAAATAACGCGGTTTCTTTATAATTAGCACTTATGCCATTAATCTCCAAAAAAGCGAGGCATGTACTTAAAGCCGTTCTTTTGTTGCCGTCAATAAAAGCATGGTTTTTAACAATGTGGTAGGCATATTTTGCTGCAAGGTCATACAAATCTGGTTTCGGCTCTTTGTAATGGAATGCTTGCTGTGGTTGAATGAGTGCTGATTCCAACAAGCCTTCATCACGGATTCCATAGCTGCCACCAAACTGCATAATCATCGTATCATGGGCTTGTAGTACAATAAGTTTATTTATCCAGATCATCTTGCTCTTTTGCTAGCGCCTTAAAAACATTTTTATATTGTTTCTGAATTTTATCGAAAGCTTGCATTTGTTGTATGGCTTCATCATCATATTTGATGATTTCAATGCCATTTTCTTTTTTGACATAAATAAATTCGTCCCCAGGAGATGCCCCGAGATGATCCATTACATCTTGAGGAAAAATGCTCCCAAGTGAGTTGCCAATCTTTCTGATTTTCAGTTTGCTCATGATTTCTTACCTTCCTGTCCTAATACTATCATATTAGACCATGTGTTACAACAAAAGTTATAACATTTTTAATGCCTCAAAAACAGCTAACATGTACAAAGGACAATAAGTAACGGTTACCAATTTTTTCAAGGGCTTGCGTGACAAGGTTTCACGGTGTTGCTATAATAACGTGTAGATAATATTAATAAGTATAAAAACAGGTTATTATAGCGGTCTTTTGCTATTGATGACTGAGGAGGGTGTTTGAGTGTCGAGAGAAGGACAAGCTAAGGTGCTCACATCGAAAGAATTTAAGCGACTCATCACTGTAACGTCACAAGGCCCATATCCAACTCGAAACGTCGCTCTGGTTTACACGTCATTTTATTTGGGATTACGTGTTAAAGAAATTGCGGCACTGACTATCGGTGATGTTCAAGATGTTGGAACGGGTAATTTACATGAAATCGTGAATTTATCTTCAGACATGACCAAAGGGGGTAAGCAGCGCTATATTTACTTAAGTCATTTTAAACTGAAAAAAGCCTTGCTTGACTATTTGAATGAAGTGAAAGTGATAGGAGAAACACCTTACTTAAGCACAGCGCCGCTATTTCGCTCTCGAAATAAAAATCGTTTTACACCTAACTCCTTACAACAGGTCTTTGCTCGCCTTTATCAGGAGGCTGGTATTGTTGGCGCATCTTCACATAGTGGCCGCCGCACTTATGCAACTCGGCTTGCTGAAAAAGGGGTTGACTTAAAAGCGCTTAGTACTTTAATGGGACATGCTTCTGTACAAATGACCGCAAGATATGTTAATGATAACCCTGAACGTTTAAAGCGAATTTCTACATTGATTGATTATTAGAGAAGGATGCAATGGACAAATATTATGAGGACTTTTCTGGCTCTGTCGAAAAAATTTAGTAGAAAACGAAAATACAGTGATGCTGAAATCGAGTCAATGGTTAACGATAGAAAATCAGCGGTGATAATTAAAACAATTACAGAAAAGTATGAAATTAGTGAAGCTTGATTCTATCGTCTTAGTAATAAACTCACTCAATATGAGATCTTAGAAATTACGGCCGTTATCGTAGTCGTTTTCTGAGGCTTTGTTGTCTTCGCTCTCAAGCTGAGAGAAAAATAGTAAGTGGTTTTTATTTTCCGAAGGTGTTGCACGAGCAGCCTTACTCAAAGTATCGATACATTCTAAAAATTTTTCTCTATCTAATTTTACGTGAGGCTCATCGCTTACCATTAAATCACCAGGGTAAGATCTATTGCTCATACTACGTTATGCCTCTTAGTTTATTCACTAAATTTTTCTCATATTCAATAGTAGACTTTTTACAGTAGCTAAGATTCAAGAAAAAATCAGCAGCTTGCTTTTGCCCTGTTAAGACAGCAGCCCCTAATGGGTTTATACCATAAACATCTCTTAGAGAAAAGACTCTTTCTTTCATGAGATTTGTTGCTGCAATAATTACTTTGTTGAATGGCAATTTACTATGTTCTTTGTTTATTGTATCCCAGCCTCTTGCTAAGCAATAGTGGATAACAGATGAACGATTTTTCTTGCTATAAAATTTGGCTCGTATAATAGGTGGGCCACCATATTCTATGAAAATAAGGGCTGTTTCTATCGAGCCATTGTAAACAGCGACTTGAAGAGGTGTTAACTGATTGTCTGAACGCTCTTTAAGGAGAGATTGATGCTCTTTGATGAAACTTTTAAGGCTTTCACCATTATTAGTCTTAGCTAACTTCAATAGGAGTTTTAATTCACTGCTCATTGACATTTTATTTTGATAAAAAGGCTCACCTGAATGAGGGATCATAATAGCACTCTTGGTTAGTGTTGTGCATTTTATTTCGCATGAATGGCGAGCACTCTTGTTTCATGTGTTCATTTTTTTCCTAGGGTTTCTCGTTCACAATAACATTTTAAGCAGAGGCCATAAACTGAAACAGAATGAGAGCTAGGGAAGTAAGTATTGCAGCTATGGCAAGAGTTTTTTGAAGTGCTCATTCTATTTCTCCTATTAGTGGTTTGAGACAGAAATTTATTTACTTAACTTAAATGTGGAGTTTGGCACTGCCTTGTTAGAGTCATGTAGAGACTTTAGCAGTGGCGCAAAAGTAACGATCAACGTCACTAGAACTGTTAAAACTAACCCTTTAGATAAAAAGTGCATGTCAATCTTTTCTGCTAAATTCATTTTTAATACCCTTTATCAGGTCAGCTTAAATTTCAAAGGTTAAACATGAAGTTGAAGAGACTCATACTCACTATATGAATATTTTTCAAGCTCATAATCATCATAAAAGTAGCTTATTTTCTCTAGAAGAGCTGACTTTGAGTTTTCAAATTTATCACTATTGTTAATCGCTTTGTTAAATAATCTTTTGATTTTTGAAACCATCATTTTATAGCTCCCCTGAACTGATTAATAATTTTCTATGATGCTAATTTAACATGAACAGCAGACGACGAAAGTTAATATCATGTAAACAAATAAATAAGAATAAGTAAATATTTTATTTTTTTAGGGTTAATTTTTTATTGCTGGATTGATGAAAATTAAATAATATCAATGACTAACTTCTTAATTCTTTTAAATTTAGGCCCTTTACTCAGCAGCTCAAAGGTTATAGTTTATTGTTGTGGGATAATATTAATTTGAATCATATAGAGAAAAGATATGGCATTAAGACAAGATCAATTCGAAAAATTAACAAAAAGAGATGCAACAATTTTTCTTGATTATTTCAATAATCAAAATATGCTGCGAAGCATGAGTCCGGAGCAGTTAGATCAATATTGTTCCATGCTTCAAGAGCAAGCTAACTCTTCGGATGCGCCGAGTAAAGACTTACAAGCACAGTTGGCGTTCTCATTAAACTTTAGAAAACAACAGAGAGAGCAAGAACTAGAGAGTGGCTTTAACCCTTCACCATTCCCTAACCTCTAACTGGCTTTGAAAACTAGCATTGAGTGGAGAGGGTGTTTGAATTGTGTTGATAAATTTTAGCGACTTAATTATAGGTGGTCGAGAGGGACTCAACCACTTAGTGAATGAACTTGCAGAAACAGGTGGCGATGTTGCGAAAAAATACTTGATGGTGATCTCTGATATCGAAATGCCAGAGATCGATGGCTATGCCTTCACTCGTGCTTGTCGGGAGCACCCAGGGCTGCAAAAATTTGTTTATTATGCTGAACACTTCGATTACAGGAGTCTTTAATGAAGAAGATATCCAACAAACAGGGTGTGATGAGTTTGTGGGTAAAGTTGATCCTCAAAAAATTATAGAATGTGTTCGAGAGCAAATATTAAAGAGAATCGATCATTAATTGTTGCCAACGAAGTATATTTGTTAGAATAGCAACAATATTTTAGAAATCGATTTAGGGTGTGGTATGTTGCTTAAGGTGATTTCTATTGTAGTGATTGTTTTACTTGTCTTCTTATTGGGGCCTTTGTGGTTGGCGGTGATGGGCAAGGTCCAATTTGGTCAAGATTGGCGGACTGCGGATCGTAGCTCTACAGGCATTGCACCAAAAGCAAATCGTGCCAAAGAAGCGATTGTGCAAGTTTATGAAGCAAAAGCTTTTAATTGGCGTGGTTTATTCGCAGTTCATACGTGGATTTCTGTAAAACCACAAGGGGCAGATCATTATACGAACTATCAAGTGATTGGCTGGAATGCTTATCATGGCCGACCGATTATCGACATATCATCAGGTGCTCCAGATCGTATGTGGTTTGGTCATGAGCCTAAAGTCATTAAGACAATCCTTGGCAAACCGGCGCAAGCGATGATTCCTAAGATAGAGCAAGCGGTGAAAAGCTATCCTTACCCTAAGACCTATCAGGCTTGGCCCGGGCCAAATAGTAATACATTTATTGCCTATGTATTGAGTCACGTCCCAGAGTTAGGTGTTGCAATGCCTGCGAATGCTTTAGGGAAAGACTATGTGCCATTGCGTCAAATGATCAGCCAAGTTCCTAGTAAAACGGGTTACCGGCTTTCTTTATTAGGAGTATTCGGCTTGGCTGTGTCTAGCCAAGAAGGGGTTCAGGTTAATTTGTTAGGGCTAACTTTAGGGCTGTCATGGCGCCCTTGGGGAGTGATTGTGCCAGGAGTTGGGTTAATACCAGAAGTAAAAGATGACCATAATTATGGTCAATCGACGAAAGCGACGGTTGTTGAAAGCACAAGCCAGCAGTGAAAGTGTGATATTCAGTAGTTACCACAGTAGAATGATTGTTGATTGGGTTTATTATAAAGAGCTTCAGGTTGAAATACGGTTATGGTTGAATATTATACGATTGCATTAATTGCCTTGCTTGCGGCGGTATCCCCAGGACCTGATTTTGTGATTGTTGCTAAAAATGCACTGCTTTATGATCGTCGTAGTGGGGTTATGACTTCTGTGGGTGCTGGTGTACTGGTGCATTCGTTTTACTGCGTATTGGGGCTTGCTGTCGTTATTTCCCAATCGTTGTTGCTTTTTAGCCTGATTAAGTATTTGGGAGCCGCTTACTTGATTTACTTAGGAGTAAAAAGTTTATTCAGTGAAAAAAAGTACACTGTCTGTCGAAGAAAATAAACATCAACCGGTTCAGTCTCAGCCTGTCTTTATGGCGTTTAGAGATGGTTTATTAACTAATGTGCTTAATCCAAAATGTACTTTATTTATGCTATCCATTTTTACTTTAGTTGTTAAACCACACACATCGACCTACATTCAAGCATCTTATGGCTTGGAAATTGCCTTGGTTACGACGGCTTGGTTTGTCTTTTTGGCAATGAGCTTAACGTATCATCGTGTCAAAGCAAAAATTGAAAAAGTTCAACACGCCGTTTCTAAGCTTATTGGTGCTGTCTTAATTACTTTAGGTCTTGTTGTTATTTTTGAATCCTAGAAATTTAAAATTAAATATTGACAGTCAGTTAAACAAGATAACTTCTGTCAATATTTAATTGTCAATGTTTTTTACATTAAAAGTCAAAGAGCTCACCTAGGAAGGAGCTACGTTTTTTCCTGTTATATTTGCTTTTGTGATGAGAAGAGTGGTCTTGCCCTTCATGACGGTAAGGTGGATTGTGATTGGATGGCTGTTGTTGTGGTTCGGAGCGCTCAATAATTTTATCAAGTTCGCCACGGTCGAGCCAAACACCGCGGCAGTCAGGACAGTAATCGATTTCAACTTGTTGGCGCTCTGAAAGTTGTAGTGTCGTTGTTTTACAAACAGGGCATTGCATTCATAGTCTCCCAAGATAGCTTTTATCTTTTTGTTATACCAACTTTTTGATTGAAGTGCAGCTTTATTTATAAATTATTAGGGTGTGTTGACAATTCAATATATTTTCATATTGTTCGTTCTGTGCGTCATTCCCGCGAAGGCGGGAATCCAGGGGCTAACAAAGATCATTGTATAAATCATGCCAACATGAATTCATGTGCTCAACACGGTGCCATTCAATTATTTCTTGTTGCTGTCCCGATGCATCTTTGTATTGCTCAGTGGTTGCAACTGAAAATGTTGCAACACTTTCACCTGTCTGTGTGAACCTAATCTCTGGGTCAGAGCCTAAGTTGCCAACTAATATGACTTTATTAACGCCTCGTGCCATAACTGCCTCATTACATGAAAGATAATTCCGAGGTAAAACGTCTGAAGGCGCTCTACACAAGGCTTTATTGTAATACAAACTTATCAAAGAATGTAATTTTGTGTCTCAAACATCAAAATAACAAAAACTAATGCACAGAATCTGTGTATAAGTGATGAATAATCTTGTTAGCAACACAGACAAGGAAAAGCTGCACAGGGTGAAATTGAGCACTGTTCATTTTTTAAGTAGCGCTCACTTTGATCAGTCTCCAATACTCTCTATTATCCTTCGATGGTAATATATGGTAGAACAATCAAATGAGAGAAAAAATACATGAGTACAACCCTATTTGTTTTTGCAAAAATCACACCGAAGCCAAAGCATTTTGATGAAGCTAAGCAGGCAATTCTTAATATCGCTCCTGCCACTCGCGATGAGTGTGGTTGTATCGAGTTTATTTTACTTGAAGATGGTGATGGAAATTTATGTTTGCATGAAGAGTGGACGGATGAGTTAGCATTGCAAGCTCATTATGAAATGGATTATGTGAAGCCTATTTTTAAAGCCTATGAGTCTTGGCTTATGCAGCCTGTAGAAGTTATGAAAATGAAAAAGGTTTGCTGAAAAAATTGCGCCTATCGGCGCACTTTAGCCAGTAAAGGTAGTTCTGTAAGAGGGAAACATAATGATGGCTAAAAAGAAGTGTTTTAGTATTAGTCAACTTTTAATTGCTATTACAGCCATTGAAACGATTGCAATTAACTGTTACAGCTCCATACTGCTGTTCAATACCTAACGGAGCATAAAAATGGAAAAGTTATAATTAGTAATATGTAATTAAACATCATAAAAACGACGGCATAAAAATTATGAAAAATTTATTGAATAAAGAGAAGATTACTATAAGGGATAGTAAGATTGAGAAGGCATATAATCGCAATAAAATTAAATTAATTATTACTTTTGTTTTAGTTAACACCATTGTTTGATATTTAGTTGGTATTGGACAATATCATTGGTATGCAGGTTTTCTTCTCACAGGCTTGATGGGGTATTTAAGTTATCGGTTGCTGCCGATTATGAAGAGCGGTCTAAAACAACGGATAGTCGAAAAGTATGAAGACCTTCCGTAGAAGTGACAAGTCGCTTCGTGTTAATGTCCATGCTACACTAACGGGTATAGATTATTCAATAATATGGAAAAAACATGAAAACAACATTGAATTTAGGGGTTGTGCCTACACCTAAAAGTGGATTTAATTTTACTGTTGATGGTTTGGGAGAATTAAAAATTACTTCATCAGGGCTTTCTTTGAAAGCCAAGGGTAAAAGCAAAGAAAACAAAATTACTTGGCAAAAAATTAGCATCATTGCTTGATGAAAGTAATACTGCTGTCAAAAAAATCAGCTAAGAAGACCGTAACTAAAAGGGCTGTTGCTGAAAAAAACTACGGTGAAAAAAGCAGTGAAGAAGGCTTCTGATAAAAAGCCTGCGGTGAAAAAGACAGTTGAAAAAAATAGCTGCTAAAAAGTCGCCTGCTAAGAAGAAGGTATCAGTTAAAGCATCTACAGCTAAAAAAGCGACTAAATCGACAACGGTAAAGAAAGCGAAAAACAACACGGAAAGTTGCTGCTAAGAAAAAATAGCGATAGAATCGACGGCTTTAACTAATGATTAGTGTATGTTAAACCAACTAAATAATACTAACCTCACTCGTGCCGAACGCCGAAAACGTGCTGCTTGGTATCGCTCTAAGGAACTTTTGCGCTGGCGTTTTATTGCTGAATACGGTGTTGGCAATGAAGTGACTGAAATTGTTTTTGATATCAAGGCGACCGCTAAAGATGCGCTTAATGTCGCCAGCGAGAAAGTTGTCGAACTTGTCCAAGAAGACTACGGTAATGAAATGGATGGGCCTGAATGGATTAAGGTTCGAGAATTTGTGTCATTTTAGTGCCTATACTGCGCTCAATAAAAGTGTGATATAGGCAATTAATACGCCTGAGCTAAACATCGTCATTGATTTTGCACTCACAATTAAAAGCCTGGCATCTTCAATTTTTGGCTTTTGGGTGCTAAAGGACTTAATCAATCGTGCAGCATAACGGTTGATTTGCAGGTATAAAGCGATAACAAAGCATGCGCCAAGTAATAGACTATAAAATAAACCAGCCTTAAATAAAACATAGCTCCAAGCCAGGAGTAAGAAGATCCCAAAACCATAACCGAGTGCTTTTGTGTGAAATGCAAGTGGATCTCTTTCTCTCATATCATGTAACAAAGCAAATAATTTTTGTTTAGCGTTAAACATAACTACCTTATCATGAATTTTAAAATGTGATTCATTATACAGTATTTCTGCGAAGTTGGGGTTAGGCTCGCTGAGTACAGCCCGTGATTTTTGAAAGCTTGTGCTACAGATTAGTAGTTTAGAGTG
>NZ_MDTU01000002.1:173566-177950 GCF_001720395.1 Piscirickettsia litoralis | reverse complement strand
CAAAAATGGAGAGTTGTTGGAATAGTTTTTCAAACTCGGTTGCTTGCGGCCGAGTTTTTGATAATTATCTATGTGCCACAGCAACATCAGGTCATTGCTTTTGTAATGCCAAATCGACGTGTGTCCAAAAATAAAGTGTCGGACTACCGAACCAATGTCGCTCATATTCAAAAATTAACTGGGATGCAGTTTTTAACGGCATTACCGCAAGATGAGCGCTCTAAACTCATTGAAACAACATCTAAAATGTGGCGTGTCGGCTATGCCTAAATAAAAGGCGGCTGTTGGGCTACTCGACCCAATTAATGGGTCGTATCCTTACTCATTCCTTTGTCGTTGTATTGACTTCCTGTTGTGGCACCCTACTTGGTATCCTTATCAAGCATAGCGTCTACCTTGTCGCTGTAGTGCCATGATCACTCCTGTGATCATAAAAAATTATGCGTCCTGCGGTCGTCCAAGACTAACTCAGTCCTTAGAGTTTTTATCCTTTGCGGTTGTCCTTGCCGCTTGACTACAATGTACCATTTCGAGGTTTGTGCGCAATAAGCCAATAACAAAAAAAGAGTCTGGGTATCATGCTGTAAATTTAGAATGCTTATATATCAATGAACTAGGATAAAAAGCAGTTGTGAAGTTGCTGAAATTCACTGTATTTTCCTACACCCGTGTGAGAGATCTCTCACAAGATCATTTATACCTCTTAATTTGTTCGTGCTGAATTGGCCAGTAAAGAGTCTAAATGGGTAAAATGTGTCGGGGTTGGTGAGCTGTCTTGCTGTTGTATCATGACCCAACAAGCTTTCTTTCGCTTCTTGGATTGAAAGGTCTTTGTAGAGCACGCATTTAGTGATCAGGCGTTGCATTTGTGGTTTGGTCCAGTACTGGGTAAGTTTAAACAAACGACAGATTTGTCCCATAGAACTTTGAACATTACTAGAACTTAAAACATTCCTTCCTAACACAATTATTATACTTTAGCTGTCTTTAGCCCATGCTTTTTTAACCAATTATGGAGATTGGCTTCTGTTGTGTGATAGCGTTGCGCAATAAATTTTTGTGTTGTTCCATTAGCTAACAGATTTTCTATTTCTAGACGGAATGGATCTAATTTACTCTTGCCCGGACCCTTGGGACGACCAAGGGTAAAACCTTGTTCCTTCTTAAAACGCAAAGCTTCTTTGGTGCGTTGAGAAATTAAATCACGCTCAATTTCTGCTGCCATTGAGAATACTAGTGCCATAATTTTGCTTTGAATACTATGATCTAATTGCCAATTACCTTTAACTGAGTAAATACAAATTCCTTTCTCTGTGGCTAGAGATAAAATCTCCATGCATTCAAGCATACTACGACCAAGGCGAGAAAGCTCTGCCACAATAATCACATCCGCCTCCCTCAGCTCCTCTAGCACTTGTGCAATTTTGCGCTCATGCCAAGTTTTTTTTCCGGAAGCAATTTCTTCTATAAAATGGACCTTTCCTAGGTCATGATTGTTAGCAAAATTTAGAATATCAGCCTTGTTTTTTTCCGATATTCTGATCAGCTGTAGATACACGTAAATAAGCAACCGTTTTGCGTGTTAATGCTTCCACTTTAATTTCCATAGCTGTGCTCTTCAAAGAAAACCGAAAAACAAGATATTAAATATAACATAAAACATATAAATATCAGTGATTTATATCTAATAAAAATTATTGTAAAAATGATCATTTAAAGTATATTGTTTTAGAGTCTTTCCTGTCACCAGGAGTGCTTTATGGCAAGAATGAAAATATTTAACACGCTGGAACAGGAAGAATTCGAATCACCTCCAATATTCAGCAGTGCTGACAGGAAGAAATTCTTCTCTCTGCCTCTAACGCTTAAAAATACAATGATAAATTTACGTACCCCTAACAATAAAGTTTTCTTTTTAGTGGCTTCTGGTTATTTTAAAGCCCGCCGCAAATTTTTCGGCTGGCAGTTTCGTCAGTCGGATATACAATATGTAGCTCTTCAAATTGGTGTTAACCTCGATGAGATTACGATCAATGCTTATAGTAAGGAATCTTATGCACGTCACCAACGTATCATCTTAAATTATTTTGGTTTTAAGGCTTTTGACCTTACAGCTAAAAATTTTATTATCAAAGAAATTACCACTCTAATCAGGGTTCAATTTAGACCTAAGCTTATTATGCTAGAAAGCATTGAAACACTCATTCGTCACAACATTGCCCTTCCTAGCTATAATGTACTGGCAGATTTGATTATCACAGAGATAAACCATCAGCGAGTTTTACTTGGTGAAATTGTTGATGGTTGCCTGAGTGAAAATCAGCGTCAAAAGCTCGATGATTTGCTAGAAAAAGAGCCTAACGACAAAATAGATGGCGGCTGGCGCTATCGTTTAACTTTGCTTAAAAAGCCTTATCAATCCACCCAGCCAACAAAGATTAGGGCAAACCTTTCAGATCTGAATATTTTGCAGACCCTTTATCTTGATTTGAAAACAACTTTAAGTCAGTTAAACTTGAGCTCTGAATGTATCCGTTATTACGCCTATTCTGTGATTAAATCACAGATCCCTCAGGTTTCACGACGTGCAGATGCTGAATGATACTTTGATAGATACTCTTTTAAGCGCTGTTCAGTCAGCTGTTAACGCTGCTGAAAGAGAACAAAAGGAGGTGTATTTCAAGGAGCGCGAACAACGTAATCAATCGTTTACTATTTTAGTTGACCAACTTCGGCAGGATGTTCAAGGTACTTTATCTGAAATCAGGGCAGTTGTTGCTGATAAACAATTAACTGACAGTGAGAAACTTACTTTAATTGACACAGCTCTAAACACAGAATCAGCTAAGCCCACTAAATTAGAGCAGAAGGTTGATCAGTTTAAGAAAAATGCCGCTGAAATTCAGCAGGGACCTAATTATCTGGCTATGTTGGAAGCGCGATCCTTAAAATTACAACATCGAGTTGCCGATATTGTACGTCAGGTACGATTTGCGCCCAATTGTAGTAGTCCTGCACTATGGGAAGCCCTGTGTCATTACCAAAGTAAAGATGGAAATATTGATCAAAATGCCCCAGTAAAATTTTTTAATAAATAAACAGCGTGCAGCTTTGATAGCTAAAGATGGTAAATTTAGAGTTTCGCTGTATAAAGCTCTGCTGTTTGTTGCTGTGGCCGACGCTATTAAGTCTGGGTCGCTAAACCTAATTTATTCAAACAAATATCGCTCACTTGATGAATACTTAATTTTAAAAGCAGATTGGGAGGCTAATCGTGACGAATACTTGCGGCGTGCGCAATTAGAAAACTTCTCCAGTTGTGAGGTAACACTAAAAACCCTTGATCAATCACTCGATGTCGGTTATGAGAGATTAAATGAAAATTTCCAATCGGGAGAAAATCCATACTTAACCGTTCGCCCTAATGGGCGACTACATGTAAGCACACCAAAGCAAGAAGAAGTAGAATGCTTATCTTTAGGCACATTTTTTTCCTGATCGAAAATACATCTCTATGCTTGAAATGCTGTCTACAGTAAATCATGCTACCCATTTTCTTGATGAATTTGAGCATTGGCAGATCAAGTACCAAAGAGCTAAACCAAACAAAAAAACTTTGTTTGCTGGAATTATTGGGTATGGGTGTGATATTGGCCATCGCAAGCTAGCTCAAATATCTAAGCAGATAGATGAAGAGGAGCTTGAAAACACAGTTAACTGGTATTTTTCATTGCAAAATGTTCAAAGTGCAAATGACCGTATTCTACATTTTATGGATCAAATGAGTTTACCGAATATTTATCGACAAAATGCTAATGCGTTACACACCTCTAGTGATGGACAGAAATTCGAGGTGGCAGTAGATTCATTGAATGCCAATTACTCTTATAAATATTTGGGCAAGGATAAAGGCGTTAGCGTAGTATCGTTCATCGATATGCGTGACCTAATGTGGCATTCTACAGTGATAAGTTCAGCTGAACGTGAGGCAGCTTATGTTATAGATGGGCTGATGCACAATGATGTAATTAAAAGCGATATACACTCAACTGATACTCATGGTTATTCAGAGGTTATTTTGCAGCAACCTATCTTTTAGGTTTTGAGTTTGCTCCACGCATCAAAGGGCTTGGGCAGCAACAGCTTAGCTCATACAAAAGTCGTAGTCATTATGCTGGTTTAGGGTACACATTGTTACCAGACCGTTATATTCATGAGCCATCAATTGAGAACCAATGGGATGAAATCCTTCGTTTTATAACAACAATCAGGCTTAAGATATCCACAGCCTCCCAACTATTCAAGCGCTTGAATTCATACTCTCGGCAACACCCATTATACCGTGGGTTAAAAGAGCTTGGTAAGCTTCCAAAGAGTGTTTTTA
>NZ_MDTU01000002.1:171832-173421 GCF_001720395.1 Piscirickettsia litoralis | reverse complement strand
GGGAGGGTTACCAGGCTCAAATTGAGACAGAACTATTTTGCTAGCACTGTAGGTAAACATGGGGATGAACAGATGTTAAAGAACTATGTGCGCAATCAAGGGGTTGATAAAAGTTACCAGACTTTGCATCAGGGGCAACTAAGGCTGTTATAATACTGGATATGGTACCAAGCTACCCCGTTGCGAGGAGTATCATTATTATAAAGTATTGCTATTTTATGTAAAAAAAAGTTTTTTTAAGTTTTAACTAATCAATTATTGTGGTAATTTTTTATAAAATAACATCATATATAAGTTATATATGGCTAATATTAAAATTTAATTTTAGGATATAGAATATGACAAACAAATCGAAAAAAATTCACTCATTATCAAAAACCAAGACAATGATAACATCATTAGAGTTTCATCCTCAGACTTACAACAATACCTAAAAGAAATATCAGAGCTTATTGCTAAAGGCTACTTTATTGAAATAAGCAAGCACAGGAAAGCAATTGGAATGATTGTACCCTACTAGTCAATCAGTGTGCTTAATAACTAGAGCAGGGTGTTCGCAATTGTTTTCATAAAAATGAAAACTTGAAAATAAATAATTAAGGTATGATCACCTAGAAAATAGTGTGTTATTTAAATCTAGTAATAGTTATAAATTAAACAGCGTCTAAATCATAAATTATCATTAGGTTAATCCATAGACAGAACACCTCTAGAGATCTACAATATTATCACACTTTAATGTTTTTCACGCTAGTTTATTTTCTTGCAATGAGCTTAAACTTCAATTGTTAACAAACAATTTCACATAAACTAATATTTTTCAACCCATAAGAATGTTATTCTCAATATATAATATCACTATTGACAAATAATTTAGCTTTTAGAATTGTAACTCTCGCTCAACAATTGGCAGTGTCTAGCAAACTCCTCCAATGAAAGTACAGTAAAACCTCCTTTTTTGCGTGGAGCTATATCAAAAATATTATTAATACAGTTAGCAAAATCTACTGTATTACGATAACCAAATATATCTCGCATGTTAACTAATAAATCATATTTATATATATATGCTGTTCTTAGTTTTATACCAAGAATCTTGCTTATCTCATGTGCTTTAATATTACTGCTTTGTGACAAAAGAATTAGCAATATAATACTTGAGCTTGGTATTTTTTCATTATTATATTTTATTGGTTTTATCTTATCTAAGCATGGATTGATTTTAAATTGATCAGTCCCAAAATCTAGCCTATGGATAATTCCAATAGGCCTATCGCCTCTCATAAACACTTCTTTCTTTATTGTTCCAATCAAACAAATATCTTTAGAAAAGGCTACAATGTGTCGAGTAATAGATTTTTCTCTTAATCTCATCAAATTTATTGAGTCTCTCAGAAAAGCCTTACCCCCTAGAGGAAACTTAAATAAGTCAGTTATATTTATTTCTGAAATCTGCCGAATATTTTCACCGCTTACTTGGTTTATATACTCTATAGCCTCATCCTCACAAAATATAAGATCATTCTTATAAGTGATATAAGTAAATTTTTTTTTGATTAATCAATATGTTATTCATTAAATGTATGCCC
>NZ_MDTU01000002.1:162455-164979 GCF_001720395.1 Piscirickettsia litoralis | reverse complement strand
TTAATTTAATAAATACTAACGTAAATTAGGCTTCTTTATATGATTAACTCTGAAATAAGAAATAAGTTAAAGACATTAACTGGTTACTTAAAATTAAGGGATTGTCCAAGCACACCTAACCATTATCGTGAGTTTATTTTATTCGCCTTATCAGATCTATATAGAAATATTATCAATGATAATGCTATTAATCCTCTAATGATTATAGAAGAAGCCTCCTCACCAAGGCCAGATTACCTATTAGGAGCTTTATCTTCCTTTATCTGTGGAATAAAAAAGCACCGACAGTTTAGTGCAAAAGAGCTCGCAGATATGGCTATAAGTGCTGGAGTAAAAAGACTTCCTGGCTCCTCTGATTTTGTACTCGGTGCTTTTAGAGCTGAAGCTGAAGTCGATATTATCCGACTAGAGTCCTTTGGTATTTCTCGACTAAAAACAGTTGACGGTATGCTAAGAGTTTATTCGTTGAAAAACAAGATTGATAAATTCACACGTGGGCGTTATTTTGATGTCAAGATTGACTCATACTCATATATCACTCACGAACATCGAGAATATGAAAAGTTAGAGAAGCATGCTGAGCTTTTAGACATAAAAAAAATGATTGGAGATCTAAGAAATGATGAAGAAACCAACGAGGAAAAAATAGAACGATTTGAAACTGAGTATATGCTCAAGTACCACAAGCACAAAGGAACATCATCTAAACCTAGTCAAGATAAAATTATAAAAGAAATTATAAAAAATCCTAATGCTAGGCTTACTATTTATCTTACAGGCAAAAAGTTAGTATCTTTTGTAGATCATGAGTTTAAAAGGTTTTACTCTAATAAAAAGGTAGGGCTATTGGAGATATGTGATTTAATCCAAACATTGCATACTGTTCACCCTTTTGATGACTATAATGGTAGAACTATATGTGTCGCCTTGCTCAATACTTTGCTAATAAATTATGGATATCCGATATCTCTTCAATTCGACCAAAGCACTGCTGTTGGGTGTTCACTTCAGGAATATGCCAGATATGTTGCAACAGGATGTATTGCTATGTACTACTTGTGTCATCCAGCGATTGTAAAAACACACAAACAGGCATTCGACTTTATATCCATCCTAATTGAGATACAAGCGCGATCTTGCTTTAATCAACATCGACCTATTTATAATGAAAGTTTAATAATAAGTATTGCAAGAAACCCAAGTCAGTACCTCAAAAGTAAAACTTATCTCCAGACTCTTTGCCGAAATTTTAAAGTAGAAGATATTGAAGATCCTTTGCATCATATAGAAAAATATAGGGTCGCTTCAAAAAGGCGGTTTTGATCAAGGGTAGCCACAAGTTTCGCACTTTAGCTCTAATTCTTTAAAATAGTGACTCAAAGAAGCTAAGATAAGATGCGCCGAGGATATCTAGGCACAAGTGCATAAAAGCAATTTATAAAGTATTTTTATAGGCAACAAGTGTTGCCTCTCTGACCTTGCACTGTCCGAAGTTTTTCCGAAGTCCCTTTCTCGTGACAGTGTTAGTCGTTGGTTACAATCTCAGCACTTTCGCCCAAGAGAGGTTTGGCACATTGTAAAGAATTTGATCGATGGGAATGAGCCTGGCACCAACACGTTATTTTCTTTGCACTTCTGGATGAAAATATTCAGTTCATAGCTTTCGTTATCTACGGCACGCAACAATACATATTTGTCACCATTAATTTTGGTGGTCATCTCACCTAAACACCACTTATCAGATCGCTGCGCTTCTTTCTTGCACAGTTGCTGGGTTATAGGGTGGAAGAACTTTTTGCTCCAACGTCTAATGCTTTCATAGCTCACTTTTAATCCTCGCTCTGTCATCATTTCTGCGATGTCACGAAAGCTCAAACAGCCAAACAACATGACTGATAATCTGGGCAGGAAAACGATGACCTTTGGGTTGATGTGAAAGCATAGCAAGCCTTTAAGATTGTAAGAGCTCAGGGAAATACACCTTCTAATTCATAATCACCCATGCCATGCTGATTTTTTGCTTGGAGATCAGTATGGAAGCAATAACGAATATCAAGAGATCACGCGCCGAATGGTTGAGTTTAGTTGAGCAATGGCGTGAATCAGGCCAAACCCTTAAAGAGTTTTGTCAATCGAATGGCCTAAAGCATACACAATTTAGTTATTATGCTTCTGTTCAGTGCAAACAGAAAAAAGACAGTCTTGGTTTTGCCGAGGTCAAAACAGCACCCACAGGGTTGTCACTTAGATTGTGTGGCCAGCATGAATTGATTCTCTCTCCCGATTTTGATGAGCATACTTTACTCAAGGTACTCAATGTGGCTAGCCATGTTCAATGAAATTGCCGTCATCCACTAAGGTTTATCTGGCAACGACATACTGTGATATGCGTAAATCGATTGATGGTTTAGCTTGGGAGGTTGAGTCTCGATTTAATCTTAATGTACTTGATGGTGCCGTTTTTATCTTTTTTAATCGCAAGAAAGATAAGCTGAAATACTTATACTTTGATGGCACGGGTTTT
>NZ_MDTU01000002.1:112252-158636 GCF_001720395.1 Piscirickettsia litoralis | reverse complement strand
CTGATAAATTATGAATTGGAAATAGTCCAGCGTTCTTCTAATGATGGGGCATTGTGTCGCATGATATTAAATAAGTTCAATACGGAGCTACAAGAAAAAATTAAGAAGAGTAAGCGAGGACTATCATAAGTGCGTGGTGTGAATAAAGTGATTATCGTCGGGCGCTTGGGTCAAGACCCTGATATTCGTTACACGCAAGGCGGAGATGCTGTTGCAAAGCTATCAGTGGCGACCTCAGAGCAGTGGAAAGATCAGCATAGTGTGAATCAAGAAAGCACAGAGTGGCACCGGGTTGTTTTATATAAGCGATTGGCCGAAATTGCTAAGGAATATTTGAGTAAAGGGTCGCTTGTGTATGTCGAGGGGAAAATCAAAACGCGCAGGTGGAAAGATAACGAGGGAAAAGATTGCTATACCACCGAAATCATCGGTAAAAATATGCAAATGCTAGGGGGTGGAGATAGGGACAGGGTTCAGTCACAGGTACAACAAAAACCATTGCCACAACAGTCGCCAGGCCAACAGGCGTTTATAGCGAAGCAAGAAACGGAACAGCAGCTTGACGTTCCTGCTAATTTCGACGAATTTGATGACGTTCCTTTTTAATGAGTTGAATATACCATTATCACTAGTCTTCTTTCTGGGTTGCCTGTAAAACACAAATCGTGTTTAAATTTTGCGCGAAATAAGTATAAAAAAGCAACCGGAGTGGTATTTATGGTTGAGATCTTAAAATGGGTATTAATTATCGAAGGCAAACAACGCGATGAAGTGATTCACTTTGAATCAAACTATAACCCCGATGATGTGCGTAGGACGGCAATCAGCATTGCCCGGCTACGTGGGATTAATCTAAAAGAGCGAAAGCATAAAATAATGTCAGAGGCGGAGTATCAAGCTTCAATTCGGCATTAAGTCGTATGTAGAGGAGAAAGTCATGCCGATGCTGGATACAAAAGCAGTAAAAAGAAGGTTGAGGTGTTGGGGTGATTATATGCAACAAAGCCAGGACTCCATTGGTTGGCCAGAGTCCATTTTTAAAACGATTCAAGAGTATGGTGGTTGTAGAGTGACTGGGGGTAAAGGGGGCTGTGTGCCTTTACTGCCAAGCAATGAGCATATTTTAGAAATAGATCATCTAGTGATGGACCTTTTTGATAGCGCGGCAGAAGATGACAAAACAATGGCTAAAATTCTCTATTTAGAGTATTGCGTGCCAGGAACAGCAGCAGCAAAGCAGTTTCAACACCGTATACCAACAGCCCGCTATCGTCGCTATCTTCAATTGGGGGTGGCCTATGTTAAAGGTTGTTTGAATCATTCCATTCGCAGGCTGCAACGAAAAAGTATCTAAATCAGCGTCTTACTTCTTAAATATCAGGACTTACGCATTGACAGAAAAATCTAGTTATGCGGCTATCAAAAGTTAATGTTTTCAGCGCATTTTTTCATTATTTGCATGAATATTTGTCATAAACTCAAATTTTTTATGAACTTCGAGAGCCTACCGTCAAGCGGGTAAAAGGCTACAGCCCTTGATATGTCTAGCTTTCATGTTTTTAGAAAGCTGTCAATGCGTAAGTCCTGAATATAACCAATATGATTGATTTTACACATGAGTGTGTTATTCTTTAACTAACCAATATGATTAGTTATGGTCTAATATTACAATATGGCGAAGAAGCAGGGTGTACAGAACAAACCAATCGCAACGTACTCCTTAGAGTCTTTAAAGACAATATTTAATGCGCCTGACAAGCTAGTGATGACCAACTCTGCGATTAGAGGTCAAGAGGCGCTTGGGTTTACTGATGAAAATGTAGTGGATGTAATTCAAGCACTCACTAATGATGACTTTTATAAATCGATGGCTCCTTATACAGCTGGGTTTACTGCGTGGCAGGATGTTTATAAGTCAACATTTAAAGGTATAGACCTGTACATCAAATTCCAGGATAACCCTATTACAGGTGAAATTATTTTGTCGTTTAAGGAGAAGTAGGATGGGTAAACAACAGTGCCCACTTTGTGGTGAGCATGCTGCAGTACATGAGACTAGAGAGTCTGAGTATGTATATAAAGGCGTTCAATATTCTATTATTCAGCCAGGGTTGTGGTGTGACAGCTGTGATGATGCTGTAATTAGTCCTGCAGATCGTAAAGCATCACAAAAAGATAGAGCAACAGCACATGCAATTATTGATGGTGTATTAACCCCCGATGAGATTAAACGCGCCCGTAAAATTATCAAATTGACGCAGGCTGAGGCCGCTGAATATTTTGGGGGCGGAGTTAATGCATTTAGTAAATATGAGCGTGGAGAAATACAAATTCCGAAAGCCGTGAGTTTATTGTTATCTTTGCTTGTTGAAAGGACGATTGCTCTTGATAGTTTATCTGCTGTTGCAGAACATCTAACTGTCGAGCATTCAAAATTTTGGGCTAGGTCAGGCAAGCTTTCGTTAGGAATGCAGAGACAGGCAAGTTAAAAAATCGCTCCGGTTATCGCTTAAGAGTTGGGCAATATCGGGTATTTTTTGATGTTGTACAAGGAAAGATCAACATTATAACGATTGATGAGGTAAAAAAACGTGACTCGAAAACATATTGATTACCAGGTAATAGAACAAGATGGTCGTCCGGCGTTTGCTGTGGTGCCTTTTGCTGATTTTGAGCAATTAATGGCTGAATATAGCAATGAAGCACCCGTAAAAAAAGCGAGCGCACGGAAAAAACAAGCAACCGTACCGCACGAGCTAGCCAAGCTAGTCGCTCTAAAGGATTATTCACCGATTAAAGCATGGCGTAAGTACAAAGGGGTTACACAAGCAGAACTAGCAAAGAAACTTAAGCTGACACAGCCAGCACTATCACAGATTGAGAAAAGCGAAAAAGGCTTACAGCAAGATACAGTGAAGAAAGTGGCGAAAGCGCTAGGGATAAAACCGGAACAACTCGCAATCGAATGAGTTGGGTAAGCAGTCGTTTAATGAAATACACTAGGGTGAGTGAAGGACTAACTGGCCGCCGGGGGCGGTCTTAGAGAGTTATTATGAAAAAAGTCTATAAGGTTTATATTCAGAAGTTCGTGGAGAACGTAGGGATGCAGATTGATAAAACAACGTGGACGGTGACACCCAGCCCCGAAGCTGCACGGGCTGCATTCGTCGAGCTGCTTACTACGGATGAATACAAGGGCAAAAAAGCGCAGGTGGTCTTATCTCTCAATAGTTACCGCTTAATGCTTCATCGTTTTAATGCTGAGCCTGGTAGTGAGTATTATGTGGGGGTGGATGATGAAATTACCCTAGAAATGCCCGAAAACTTGGACCCTAAATGGCTTGAGAAGAAGAACAAGCAAAAACAACGCCAGCAACATGCTAACATTTGAGGGCTAATTTATGAGAGGTTGCTATGAGTGCAAATGATTACGACAAAGACTTGTATGCTTGGAGTTATGAGAATGCAAGCCTGTTAAGACAAGGCAAGTTTAAAGATGCCGATATTCAACACATCGCAGAGGAGTTGGAAAGCTTGGGTGCCAGTGAAAAGAACGCATTAAAGAGTCATTTAGCTGTATTAATAATGCACCTCTTAAAATGGGAATATCAGCCAAACAGACAAAGCCGTAGCTGGAGCCTAACAATTGCTAATCAGCGTGATGATGTGAAAGACGTTCTCGAAGATAATCCCAGCTTAAAATCAAAAGTCGATGATATATTGATTAAGGCATACAGAAAGGCGCATCGTGAAGCGCAGAAAGAAACTGGATTCTCAGCGAATGTTTTTCCTGCAACATGCCCGTACACGTTTGAGCAGTTGCTTGATGAAGAGTTTTTCCCAATACAAGGGAATTAGGGGGTGGTTATGGATAAGATACAAAAAGGCTTTTTAGATCGTGCTGAGGGGGCAGTCATTGATGTTGTGAGAGATGATGGCATAAATAAACATATACAATGCATTATTAAAGAAGGCCGGATGATTTTTGAGATTATTACTTGGGGCGATACTCTATGCATTAACTCCATTATTGGCTCATATACGTTTCGCTGTGATCTGGATATGATTGAAAAATTCAGAAAGGACAATATGCCTGAAGTTAATCCGCGTTCGTGGGTATTTATTGTTTCTAGTGCTCCTGTTATCGATAATTCGGCTTGTTTGCCCAGAGAGCTAGATCATGAAAAGCTAGAAGCTGCCTTAAAAAAACAAGTGTATAGCTCAGGCCATACAGAAGAAGAGAAAAATAAAATTTGGGGTGAAGTTGAAACTCAAATTCTTGAAAGAGCAACAGACCTAAACGATACTCGAAACCTGATTGCTTATTTTGATTCACCATTTGGCTTTAAGTTTGAGGAAAACTCTGAAGTCTATGACGTTTCTATATCTAGTTATAGTTATGAATACTTATGGTGCTTGTATGCTATCCAGTTCGCTATCACCAAATATGATGATGCGAAAGCACAGATTGCACACGGCTTAGAGAAGATGTATCACTAGGATATTAAGGGGGTGGTTCTAGATGTCGCTCCCGTCACAGGAAGGGCGTGCTGTAAAAAATCTTTGACTTTTTTGTGCACATTTTTTAACCTGGTTTAGGTAGAGTGGTATTTCTTTATCTGAACACCACCACTAACAACCGATTTTTATAAAGACCAGCTACGGCTGGTTTTTTTATACCCACAATAAAGAGAAAGATGATGATTGATACACGCATCGATTATGCGCCTGTGGGCGATGATATTAAATCAGAAATATTAAGTATTAAGAAGCAAGCAGAAGAATTGAATAAAAAATATGAGTCTGTCGTTGATAAAATTCTTGATCGATTGCCTGCCGATTCACGCATTGCAGTGAGTATGGATGTTGACCTGCAGCGTTTTCATGCGGAAGTTCGTTTGGCTGAGTCGGTGATGTGGATGGTTAAGTCACTGACTCATCCGTGTGATGATACGCATGGGATTTGATGTGCGGGTCCTCCCTGGAGATTTTTTTATACGGGTATGCGGCACCTCGCGATATCTCTAGTTACTAAATTTTTAAAAGTTGTTTCGTTTTCGTTTTGAGTGTTTTTTGTTGCCTCCCAACGCTCTGGCGTATTTTCAAGCGAAATGAATTTTAAATTTTGCAATTTCACTTCGTTTAAATCAGTCTGATTTAGGATTTTAAAATGTCAGAAACAATTAATGCCTCAACAGAGGTTCCTGTTGATATACTTGCTGATTTGCTTGGTATTGGCTCTAGAAGAATTCAGCAATTATCGAAAGAAGGCGTTGAAGGTAGGATTACTAAAGGGCGGTATAATCTGTTTCGTTTTGTTTTTAGTTATATTCAACATGTTAAAGAGAGTGCCAAAACTGACTCTGATAGTGGCGCTAAGAGCTATGAGTTAGAATTGCTTAGATGGCGCAGTGCAAATGAAAGACTTAAGTATTTTCGTGAAACTAATCAAGTGATTCCTGCAGATGAAGCAATCAAACTTTTTCAAAATATTATTAACAGCGCGAAGCTTAAGTTGCTAGATATTTCAGCGCAGTGTGAGCGATCGGATAGCTCATTTACTCATACTCAACTTGATTTAATTGACGGGATTATTCGGGAGGTGTTAACGGAGTTGGCGGATGGTGAAAAACGCGCATCGCAAAACATCAAAGCGTTTGAAGAGGAAGGTGAAGAGTACCTTTCTACCACCGAAGAAGATGACTTTGTGTGAATGGTCAGATAACGAATTTCTAGTTATTAATAATGCGATTCCTCAAGGTAAATGGAGAACTCGCCCCTATCAAACCGAACCAATGGAGTGTATGACTGACCGAGTCACAAAAACGATTACTTTTATGAAGTCTGCCAGGGTGGGTTATACCAAAATGTTGAATGCGCTTACCGCTTATCATGTGGGTCATGAGCCGACTTCTTTATTACTGGTCCAGCCCACGGTTGATAATGCAAAAGATTACAGTAAAGAAGAAATTGCCCCGATGTTAGAGCATGTGCCTGCATTAAAAGGCAAGGTGACAGAGGCGACGAAACGCGATGGCACAAACAACACACTAAAAAAGTTCTTTCCGGGCGGGGTGATGACGCTGGTGGGGGCAAACTCTCCTGCAGGTTTTCGGCGGATCGAATCGCGCATTGTTTTATTTGATGAGGTGGATGGTTATCCTCTGTCCGCTGGGGATGAAGGGGATCCTATTACGTTAGGTAAGCGCCGCGCGGATACTTTTCCAAATTCGAAGATTATTTTAGGAAGCACGCCAACGGATGAGGAAACCTCCAAAGTTCATAGTTCTTTTTTAAGTTCGGACCAGCGTTATTATTATGTGCCCTGCCCACACTGTTCTCATTATCAAACCTTGCGCTGGGCGGGGGTTCGTTGGCCAGAAGGTGAGCCACATAAAGCGCATTATCAGTGTGAGAAATGTGAGCAACCGATTAAACACAGTTATAAAACGTGGATGATCAATCGAGGAGAGTGGCGTGCAACTCAGCCCTTTAGTGGCCATGCTGGTTTTCATATCAGTGCTTTATATTCTCCTGCTGCAAATGCCGAATGGGGGATTTTAGCCGCCGAATTTTTAGACGCTAAAAAAGATCCCCTTAAATTAAAAGGGTTTGTAAATACCATTTTGGGTGAGGTCTGGAAAAAAACAGTGGTGAAGCTGGAGTCAGACAAACTTTACAACCGAAGGGTTAAATATGGTTCGATGATTCCCGATCCTGTTGTGATGTTAACAATGGGGGTTGATGTTCAAGATGACCGACTCGAATTAGAAATTGTCGGCCATGCACCGAATAACATTAACCACTCAATTACTTATCAGGTTTTACGCGGCAACACACAACAACCTGAAGTTTGGCAGGCGCTGCAGAAAATAATACAAGCGATTTATTCTCACCCTGCAGGTCATCAATTGCATATTGCAGGTATTGGTATTGATACGGGTGGCCACTCAACAAAAGCGGTTTATGAATTTTGCTCCAGGATGCCGGGGCGAGTTTTTGCTTTAAAAGGTTCATCGACACAAGGCGGGCCACTGGTGAATCGTCCGACTAAAAGTAACCTTGGCGGTGTGGATTTATTTCGTATCAATACCGTGGCGTTTAAAGACACGATTTATAACGCGCTTAAAAATGAAAACACAGAACAAAATTATTGTTACTTTCCAGAAGATGACAACGTTTACACACTGGATTATTTCAAGCAGCTCACCGCAGAGCGCAAAGTGTTGGAGACAAAAAATGGTCAGAGCTATTATCGTTATGATTGTCCTCCGGGAGTTCGCAATGAAGCTTTGGACTGTCGAGTTTATGCGATGGCGGCCTATCACATTATTAATCCGACGACGATCCCTCTGGAGGCGATTCAGCAGGCACAAGAAAAGCAGCAAGCACGCGCTGCACCAGCGCCAACTCAGAGCGCTGCGCGTCAAAGCAATACTAATCCATTACTTAGACAATCTAAACCGAGAGGACTATAAATGTACAAGCAACAACACTTAGATGAAATTAATCAGTCGATTCAAGATTTGAGTATGGGTAAACGTGTTACGCGAGTAACACATAAAACCGCAACGGGCAGCGAAACGATTGAATATACTGAGGCTGATTTAGATGCGCTCAGGCGTTATCGCGATGATGTGGCCAGTAATGTTAATGGCGGACTACAGGCATTTACGGCGAGAACACGTAAGACTTTATGATTCCAAAATTCCCCACTTTGGCGCAGAAAAAGTTCATTTTTCCTGCGTCGATGAGTATGCCCTCTTATGAAGGAGCGACCCGAGGCTCTCGCTTAGCGAATTATGGCTTAAGTGAAAGTGATGGCCCTATTTCTTCGGTGAGCTCTTCTGAGCAGGTGCTGCGTTCACGTGCTCGAAATATTGAGCGCAATAACAGCTGGGGACGCTCAACGGTGACCACCTATGTCACTAATATTGTGGGCACGGGAATTAAACCAAATTGGCAGCTGAAAGATAAAACGCTGAAAGAAGAGATTCAGGTGCTCTGGAAAGACTGGTCTAAAAAAGCAGATACCGCAGGAACACTTAACTTCTACGGTTTGCAAGCCCTCGCATGCCGAACGCAAGGTTTAAGCGGAGAGTGTTTAGCACGTTTTCGTTATCGACGCTTTTCTGATCCATTGGCGGTGCCCTTTCAGATTGAGTTATTAGAGCCTGATTATCTGGATATGGCCATTGATAAGAACTTTGATAATGGCCATCGCTTGCGTCAAGGGATTGAATTTAACAAACTCGGCCAAAAAGTGGCTTATTATCTCACCACTGAACACCCGGGTGATGATTGGTTGTTCGGTAATCCGGCAACAAAGCGCATTAAAGCGCGTGATTTGCTGCAGATTTTTGAACCACTTCGTCCCGGGCAAATTCGTGGTGTGAGCATGCTTGCACCGATTATTTTACGCTTAGTGGATTTAGATAAATACGAAGATGCCGAACTGATTAGAAAAACCATTGCATCGATGATTACGGGGTTTGTGACCAGCGCTGCACAGCCTGCCGCCAATGCCAGCGATTTTATGAATCAGCTGATGCAAGTCGGTAGTGACCAAGAAAAGCTAGATATTGCCTTTGATGCTGGGACGATTTTTAAACTTAATCCGGGGGATGATTTTCGTCTGGCTGAAGCGGATGACTCTGGGGATAATTTAGTCACTTGGACGAAAAACCAATTGCGAGGCGTAGCACAAGGGGCTGGAATTACCTATGAGCAGTTAACGGGTGATTTAGAAGGGGTCAACTATTCATCCATTAGAGCAGGGTTATTAGAAGCACGTCGTCGCTTTGAGATGCTTCAACATTTAATTTTATCTCACCAATTCAACCAGCCCGTCGCTGAGAAATGGCTGGATATTGCGGTCTTATCGGGGCGCTTAAAAATAAAAGATTATTGGGAAAATCGCCATATTTATCATCGTATCGAGTGGCAACCGGATGGTTGGGATTGGGTGGATCCTCTGAAAGATGCGATGGCCAAAGTGATTGAAGTGAGAGCTGGCTTTAAATCACGTGCGGCGGTGGTTTCAGAAAGTGGTGCCGATGTTGAGCAACTGGATCAACAAAATGCAGAAGACCAAAAACGCCAACGTGACCTTGATTTGAAATATGACTCCAATGTGAATGACACCACGAAAACGGGTGTATTTCAAAAAGCGGAAGAATTAGCTTACTCAAGCTCGGAATAAATAATGACTAAATTCTTAACGATACTCGGCCTTGGGGTAGGGACTGTTGCGTTTGCAAGCTCTTCGGTGACCTTAAAAGCCTCGGTCAATGTACTCATGCCGATTGTGGTCACTGTGGATGATCTTAATTTTGGCAATATTGTGCGACCGACCGGGCAAAGTGAGTCACACAAAACGATTGCCAATTTAACGATTCAAGGACAGAAAAATGAAAAAGTGACGATCGTTATGCCCGACTCTTTATCGATGGACAGTGGTAAAAATAGCATCAACGTTGATTTGGCTCTGCCCGATAAAACCCCAACGCTAGATCAGTCAGGTCAAGCGATAGAAAGCATTACAGCTTCCATAGAATTAACTCCGCAAACACAGACAGGGAGTTATTCAGGTTCGACAACAATAACGGTTTCTTATATGTGAGAGTGATGATGGATTTTTCTAAATATATTAATTCTCCTTTGTATGTGTGTGAGCGTGATATTGGCATGATGAGCAGCGCCATTCAGGGGAAAGTAAAACTGTTTTTTAATGATGATGAAGTCGTGCCTAGATTGTCGATTAAATCAGGCGTTGCGGTGATTCCTGTGCGCGGTAGTTTGGTGCAGCGAGATCGTGATGCTTTTTATTATGGCATGACCTCCTATGAGTCCATCGGCAAAATGATTAATGCGGCACTCAAGCATGAGGATGTCGATACCCTTTTACTCGATATCGACTCAGGCGGCGGTATGGTGAGCGGTTTGTTTGATTTGCTTGACACAATTGTGGCAGCACGCGAGCAAAAAAAAGTCATCGCCATTTCTAATGAAAGTGCTTATTCAGCCGCTTATGCCATCGGCTCTGCGGCAGAAAAACTATATATGACGAGCACGGCAGGAGTGGGTTCCATTGGTGTGCTGATGGTACACACTGAGTTTTCCGAACTCTATAAAAGCGCTGGAATTACAACGAATGTCTTGCGTGTCGGTGATGAAAAAGCAAAGCCCAATGCTTTAGAAAAATTAGAAGATAAAACGCGCACTGAATTACTCGATAGCATGAAAAAATCATATGACCTTTTTGTCGATAGCGTTGTGAGTCACCGTGATATTGATCGCCAGGCGGTGATTGATACGCAAGCGCGTTGCTATGACAGTGATGAGGCAATCAAGCTCGGACTCGCCGATGCAGTGATTTCATACAGTGCTTTACTTTCTCAATTAACTGCAAGTGATTTAACGGAGAACACGATGTCTACAGATACACCGACAGAAACAGCAGAAATCCCAGAGGCTCAGCACGCCCAAGTTGCAGAGACGCCTGAAGCAAAACCAGTACAGGAGGCTCCAAGCACAGCCATGATTTCGGCTGAGAGCATTAAAGAAATTAAAGGCATGTGCGAAACGGCAGGCTGCCCTGAGCGTGCACTCGGTTTTGTGGCGCAAGGCTTTAATGTCAAACAGGTCAAGCTGGTATTAGGAGAGCTGATGGTTGCAGAAACCTCTGCAAATATTGATCACAGTATTAAAGGTGAAGAGGCCAACGATAAACAGGTGCTCGATGTGATGGTCGATGCAATGAATAAGGGGAGAAAGTAATGGAACGAGTCGGTGAATTTAAACCGGATAATTTAGTCGGTGGTGATTTTGATATTGTCACCAGTGAGGTGACTTTGCAACCGGGAACTTATCAGCGCGGCGCTGTCATCGCTAAAGATAGCTCGGGTAAATATGTATTGCTCGATTTAGCAGAGCATAATGCGGACCCTAAAACACACACACTGCATGGCATTTTATCGCAAGATATAACACTTGCTGCAGAAGGTGTTGCGACGATTTATCTAACCGGGCAATTTTGTAAAAGCGAAGTATTTTTAGTGGGTGGTGCTGCGGTTGATGCGGCATTGATCGAGCAAGGTCGTTTATTGTCTATTTTCTTTGTAGACGCTATCTAGTCCGACATTAAAAACATAAATAGTTCTAATTTTATTCTTAGCACATTAGGAAGGGGATAGTTATGTCAATTGACCCATATGAAACACGCACGCTGCTGGGTGTTTTAGAGCAGGTAAAGCCGATTCAGCGATTTTTCCTGAACACATTTTTTAAAGAGGAAAATACCTTTGATACGTTGCATGTTGACGTTGATATTGTTAAAGGGTCTCGGCGCGTGGCTCCTTTTGTCAGCCCATTACTTGAAGGGAAGGTGGTCAAGAATGAAGGTTTCGTCACAGAAACCTTTAAGCCTGGCTACATCAAAGTTAAAAACGTCATTACACCGATGAATGTGTTTAAACGTAAAGCAGGGCAAACGATTTATACGAAACCGAAATCCCCGGCTTTATTAGCGGCAGAGCACGTCGGAAAAACCTTATCTAAGCTGACAGAAATGGCCGACCGTCGTGAAGAGCTAATGGCGGCGAGTGCTATTTTAAACGGGGGCGTCGAAATTAAAGGGGATGGCTTGGATCGTTATGTTGATTTTCAAATGAGTCCCAACCATAAAGTCTTACTTGCCGGTGATGCCTTGTGGACCTCAGCAAATTCAAACCCCATGAAGCAATTGGATGCTTGGTGCCGACTTGTTTTACAAGACTCAGGGCATCGTCCTAGCTATTGTGTGATGGGCATTGATGCAGTTTATGCTTTTTTAGATCACCCTAAAGTTAAAGAGCACTTGGAACTCCGGCGTAATTATACGATCGAAGTTCGACCAAAAGACCTACCGCAAGGGGTGGTTTTAGAAGCCTATATTGAAAAATTGAAGCTCAATATCGTTTCTTATAACGAGTGGTACTTAAATGAGGACACGGGGCTTGAAGAGTCGATTGTGCCTGCAAATCGTATCGCTCTGTGCTCTGAGACGGCGCGTTGTTCAAAAAACTATGGGGCAATTGAAGACTTCGATGTCACCTATGGAGTGAAGCACTTTGCAAAAACATGGAAGCAGAAAGATCCCTCTGCCCTCTTTTTGCTTTTGCAAGCTGCGCCATTGCCTGTCCCTCATGAAATCGATGCATTTTTAAATGCAGTGGTGATTTAGGCGCTAACGCCTTCGTTTTTTCTTAATTAATAAAGGATCCCATCATGCCAGAAGCAAAAAAGCCACAGGAGACCTCTGTGGATGCACAACAAAATAATGTCATTAATGAAGCTCCAGCCATTCAGGAAAAAATACAACTTCGTGCACTCACTACTGTGTATTTATCAGACCAGCATATTTATCCGCCGGGTGAAATATTTGAGGCCGATTTGAAGAATGCAGAGCGGTGCATTGATATGAAAGCTGCAGAAGAGTATCACGCCTCAAAGCTTAGGAAGCGTAAAAAGTCATGAGTTTTGATGAGGATTTTTTTAGTACCGAGTTATGCGGTGTTGCTATTTTAACGTTTGAAGATGGCAACACCCATCGGTTTCCTGCTTTTTTTGAAGCGTCTCAAGACGCAGTACAAACGTCTGAATATAGTGAAATTCCAACTTATCAACCGAGCATTATTTGTAAAGAAGTCGATGGCCGGCTCATTAATAAGGGTGACAAAATTACTATAAATGGCCGGGATTATAAAGCATACCGAGGGCCTCGTTATGATCCGTATCGGCCTCGTGCTCAGATTTTTTTAACGGATGAAGAGGTAATTAGTGACTTCTAGCATTCAGTTTGATTTTACTGCACTGGCCAAAGTCGACCCCATGCTTGAGCGACTGGCCACCGATATTAATAAAACGGGCAAGCAGGCACTGAATGCAACGACACGAATTTTAAAGGCTGAATTAAAGCGCGGTTTAGCCGGTGAGCTCAATATGCCGATGGCGGTAATTCGTCGCCGTGTGCCTTTGAAGAATCGAGGCAGCGCAACCGAGAAAAAGATCTGGTTGGGCTTGAATCCGGTGGCCGTGAGTCGGCTGAATCCTAAACAGCATCGTAAAGGGGTCAAAGCGCGGCGCTATGTGTTTGAAGGGGCATTTATCGCACCAACCAAAGGTGGCTTGCAAGTGTTTCGGCGTGTGGGGCGCAAACGCTTACCTATCCTCAAGCAATTCGTGGCCATTGAAGATCAATCCGTACCTAGGGCCAAAGAAGTGATAAAAAAAGCAGGCTTTATTTTTAATCAAGAATTTGAGAAGCGTCTATGAAGACAACTTTTGAACAGGTCACTGATGCATTGCTTGCAAAAGCGCAAGCACTTTTTGCCGGGGTTGAGGTGAATGTGAGAATTGCTGATGATGCGATTTACTTTCCAACAGCACAGCATCATCCGGTTAAACAACCAACGGTCTTTTTAGCGCTGGGCAATGCCAAACGCTTAGAAAAACGTGATTTCGGTGCCGTCAATTTTAATGTGATTTGGTCTTTTGTGATTCTGGTGCCACACAGCAATAATATCGCCAAGGCGTATCAGACCGCAGCACGGGCGGCTTATATCCTACTGGCGGGAGTTGAAGATTTTCAGCCTGAAAATAAAAATGTGGGTTGTTTTGAAATGCTCAATATGGAGTTAATTCAAACCGACCCGATGCAAGGCATTGCGTGTTATCAAGTCGATGCACAAGCGCCGGTGTGTTTTTGTTTTGATGATGCTGAGGAAGGCGAGATCCCTAAATTAGTCTTGGCCAGTTTTTCACCCGAGATTGGCGTGCCTCATAAAGAAGATTATCAGACGTTATGAATGATCATTACACGCTTTCGGATCTTCAACGGCGACTTGATGGTTTATTTGTGATTGGCGTTGTTCATGAGGTGAATTACAACAAATCCCTTGCTCGGGTGAAGGTGGGTGAAAATATCACAGGTTTTTTGCCTTGGCTTGCGTCTCGCGCTGGAGCAGATAAAACATGGCATGCTTTGGAAGTTGGCGAACAAGTTGCAGTGTTGGATCCATTTTCTAATGCGGAACAGGGTGTCATTATAGGGTCGTTGTATCAAGGTAAACACGCAGCGCCAAGTAATAATGTAAATGAGCATATTACTGAATATAAAGACGGCACAAAAACGAGTTATAACCGTGAGTCTCATACGCTCACAATTGATGTGGTTAAATCGGGACCGATTCATATCAAAACAGCCAGCGGTGAAATTCATATTAATGGCGACAAAGTTCATATGATCGACCGCAATGGTCAAAATTTTGGTGTGGTAACAGGCGGCCATATTTGCCAATACACAGGTCTGCCTCACTCACATTGTTCTAAAACGGTCACGGCAGAAAAATAATGGCATTAGACTCAGGTCAATTAAAATCGATGATCATTGCTAATTTACAGGCCTATGGTTTTGTGACTGAAGGACCGCATGCAAGAGCGCATGTGATGGCGGAGGCCGTTGCAAAAGCGGTGGTTGAGCATATTCAAAACAATGCAGAAGTCCCGGTGACAGGCGGCTCTAGTGCTGGGAATTATTCAGTTAAGTAACTTATGAAAAAAGGCATGAATCGTCAGACAGGTAAGTCACTGTCGGGTCTCGCTCACCTTAAACAAAGCATTAACGACATTTTAACCACGCGCATTGGTTCGCGGGCGAATAATCGTGAGTATGGCTCTAATTTGCCTAACCTTTTAGATGCGCCGCTCAATAACGACTTAACGATGGAAATCTACATGTCGACGGTCGCCGCCCTTAATCGTTGGGAGCCACGTTTTAAAACAAAAAAAGTTGAAATTATCGCACTCGAGCAAGGAAAGGTGACTTTAACTTTATACGGAGAGTATGTGATTGAGGGCCAAGATGTCACCATTGATGGGATTCAGATATGAGCTTTAATGCGATCCCACTGGATAATTTGCCCGCGCCGTCTGCGGTTGAAGAATTAAGCTATGAGGTTTTAAAACAGCAATGGCTGGATGCGCTCATCGTAAAATATCCTGATGCTGAGGGTTTATTAGCGTCTGACCCACTTTATAAATTGGTTGAGGTTGGTGCTTATCGAGAATTTTTATGGCGTAATCGTGTAAATGAACAGCTCAAACAATCGATGCTTGCCTTTGCGACGGATTCCAATTTAGATCACCATGCGGCGAGTTTTAATATCGAACGTAAAACATTAATTGCTGCGACTGAAGAAACGCCTGCTGTTTATGAAAGTGATGAAGAATTAAGAACGCGAGTGCAGCTTTCTAACGAGCGACGTTCAACCGCAGGGCCTCGTGGCCAGTATATTTCTCATACACTGGACTCGCATGTGGATGTGTTAGATGCATGGGCCTATAAGCTAAACCCCGGCATTGTTTCAGTGATTGTGCTTTCACGTGTGGGTGATGGTGCGGCATCAAGCGAGTTACTCAATGCGGTAACGACGTATTTGAATACTGAAGAACGTCGACCGATGACCGATGACATCGAAGTGCATTCGGCAGAAATTAAGACCTACTCGATTCATGCCAAAGTGTATTTAATGGCAGGACCGGACCCTGTCCCTGTTTTAAATCTTATTCAGAGTAATGTTGAAAAATACACCAAAGAGTCGCATCGCTTAGGCTTTCGTGTCGCTTTATCTGGAATTTACTCGGGGATCCACATTGCTGGGGTGGAGCGCGTTGAGCTAGAAGGGTTAGACGCTGACATTGAATGTACTGATTTACAAGCACCGTATTGCACGGACATTACCATAGAGCCTATTTATGCCTAGTATTCTCCCTAAAAATGCGACAGCGCTAGAGGTGGCCTTTGATGAGTTGGTTGAGAAAAAATTTTCTCAACTGCCTCCGGTTGGGAATTTATGGAGCGCTGAAAAATGTGCTGAAGCCTTCTTGCCTTATTTGGCATGGACGTTATCCGTGGATGATTGGGATGGTCGTTGGCCGTTGGAGGTTCGCAGAAATGTCGTGGCCAATGCGGTCAGGCTGCATCAAATTAAAGGCACGCCTGCCGCCGTAAAACTCGCTTTAGAAAACTTAAAAATTAATGCCGAAGTAGAGTCATGGCATCAAAAAGAACCGCGTGGCGAGCCGTATACCTTTACAGTGACCGCTTATGTGAAAGAAAACCTCGCTCAAGGTGAGACGTTTCTCAGTCCGGAATTATATAGCTATGTAAACCGAGCGATCGAGAATGCAAAAAATTTGCGTAGTGATTATTCATTCCAGTTGGCGGTGGGTTTTGAAAATACGCTGACCAGCGCAAGCGCACTGCACACCACCCACATGCAAAAACACACAATGATCAGCAGTTATTCAATACCCCGTATCAACGCACAATTGCCTGCTGCTGCAGGGAGAGTTCACACCACGATGATTAGAAAAATAACAATGGAGACGGCATGAGTATCAATACGATATTAACGGATATTGGCATTCAGTCCGTTTTTAATGCCAATAATTTAGGCTTTGAAGCGGAAATTAGCCATATTGCTTTTGGTGATGGCGGCTATGCACCAAGCTATACAGCAACGGCACTGCAATCTGAAAAACAGCGCGTTATGGTTGCAGGGGGGGAGCGCCAAGGCGCAAAACAAATTCAGCTCACGGCAAAACTAACTGGCGATATTGAGTTTTGGGTGCGTGAGGTGGGTGTTTTTTTAAACGATGGCACTTTACTGGCTTTATACAGCGACCCGGTTAAAACGCTCGGCTATAAAGCTGCAGGGATTGATTTTTTAACGTCCTTCGATTTGGTGTTGGACCGTCTGCCGGATGACTCCGTTACCTTCACTGTTGATGGCAACAATTTAAACTTATCGTTAGCTGAGCCTTTAATTCAGTCCGCCGTCGCACATACAAAGTTAGCAGCAATCACTATAAAAATGTTGCAACGACAGTTTCACTTTGAAAAAACGCTGGAGGGCGCATGAGCATAGAAGATAAAGTGGGGAGCTTAGAGACCGAGGTTTCAACGCTTGTTGATAGTAGTAATGCGTTGGTCGCGGAGATAAAAAATCACAAAATTGAAATTACCACTTTCGTTGATCAGACTTTAGCAGAAACTAAAGAGGCAGTTAAAACTCATGCGGGGAGTACGAATCTTTTTATCAACTCATTGTTTGATAACTGGGGCGCGCGTTTACTGCCGGAGGAGTTTTTTAATTACTATAACGGGGGGAGTCGAAACGCTAAAGTTGAGCGGGTGGCTGTTTGGGATGGCAACCCTGTCGTTGAAAGCCTCGCAAAGCTTATTTCTACAGATTTTCTAAATCGAGCGATGCAAGGGGCTTATGCAATTAAAGTCACTCTTGATGCGGGCACAGATCACTGGACGCTTAATCAATCGGCGCTCGTGTGTGGGGATAGTTATATTTCGCAAGGATGTTATTTGTACATCGAAACTATGGGTGATGCGAGTATTAAAATTCATGATGATCCTTGGCCTGAGAAGCATGAAGAGATCCCTAAAGAGCAATTTAATAAGGCGATCAAATGGTTCCAGCATGGAAAAGTCCATAAGACAGGCGGGGATCTTGGTTTTGCTTTATCAATAGAAGACTCAACAGCTCCAATTACGGTTTACATCATGGCCCCTTGGCTGGCGAATGGCTATGTGGATCATTGGGTGGATTCAGGGATTGGCTCAAGAATATTAAAATCTTTGAATCGTGGTGGCCCGTTTGTTTGTGCCAACCCGAATCCTCTTTTCTCTGAAAAATCGGGTGATGAATATTTTCATGGCCATAATCCGCACGGCCATGACATTTCTTATGAGTTTGTTCAGCCTGAGCACAATGAGATTACAAAAAAATTGAGCGAGTACTTAGGCGGCTTTGATGCGGAGGGGAATCGAAATGGTATGACCATTCTGACTTACAATAATCCGCGTTTTATGAAAGTCACAGTGAAGCGCAACCCTGAAAAATCCAATATTAATTTTACGCTCACCGGTGGCGGTGCTCATTATCAATTTATGAGCGGTAATATGACAACGTTTATCGGCTTGCTTGGTGTAGAGACCGGGCACCTTATTTGGAGTCACGGTGAAAGGACGAATAGCGGAGATATTGTTACCAATATTCGAGCTTATGATTATCGCGGGCCAATGGCCAAAGGATATGGCCATGCTTACCACTGGGATCCCTTTAATGTTTCAGCGGAGGATGGTGTTGATGAAGTCGTTTATTATATGACGGCCTATATCACTTGTGCTGGCCATGCCCGTTATTGGAATGATGTTTGTATTCGCACAGATGTCAATGAACGCTCATTAGTGGGCGATACAAAATATATTTATGATCGTAGCCTCGGCCAATTAGAACAACGTGGCAAGGTAACGATTGAAGCGACGACTGAAGATACCTTCTGGGTGAATTTTCCAACTTCTTTTGATTATGAATGTGACAGTGTGGAATTAACCTCATACGAGTCCACATCTGATTTAAATAACGACATGTGGCCTGTGCTGGTTGGCGATCCGGAAAAAGGGCGCTTTCAGGTGCGGTTTAATTGGGCCAGTGCGGGAACAAAAAAAGCCGCAGGCTTTACTTACGTGGCAAAGGGGCGATAAGGTGGAAGAATTTTTAGCACACTATGATGCGTTAAGCGGTGAAATTATCAGTTTGCATGAGGTGGCTCAATTGCCGACGATATCCGATGGCGATTTAGTTCCGATTGATGATATTGAAATTGATTATGAGTCCTATGGGGATACGCCACCAGCACAGTTACCACAACCCACGTTTCGCCCCGACACGCGGTTTATTCCTCAACCCTGGGTAGAGCTATCAAGTGCAGAGCAACAGCTTGTTATTGGCTATCCGGGTAAATATGTGATTCGAGAGGGCGCTTTGGCTGAAAGGTTAACGGCTGAAGAGAAGCAAGCGGCTCAAGTGATGCTGAATATTTATAATTTGAAACGTGAACGTGACCGCCAAATTGAGATGCCTATTACCGTTGAGGGTGCCACCTTTGATGCGGATAGCCATGCTAAATTTAATATTAGTGAAGCTATTTCTGGCTTTGCACAGTTAGAACAAAACGCTAGCAATGAAACGCAATGGATTACTTATGATAATTCTGCGGTGCTTATGACTCAGGCAAAGCTGCAGGCGCTTTATGACAAAATTATCAATCGAACCTCAAAGCTTTATTATTTTGCCAGCTATTACGAAGCCTTGATTAAAGCCGGTCAAACGGTCGATTTTGATACGATTGATTGGGATGTTTTGGATCCTGCGCGTGCAGATGAAATCGATCAAATCGTTGCAGCTAGCTTCGGGGCATAACATGAGATCAGGTGATTTAATTGCTTATCGTGGCTCAGGACTCACTTCGGCATTGGTGCGATGGGCAACACACTCTGAATATTCTCATGTCGGTGTTGTTATCAATGTGAGTGGCCAGTTTTTTGTAGCGGAGGCGATGATTTTAAAAGGGGTGCGTATTACGCCGATTGATAAATTGCCGGAGGATTTTGAGAGGATTAAAACCCCCATCGCTTTTTCTAACTCGGCGCTTGCGTTTGTATTTAATCATCTCGGTGATAAATACAGTATTGTAGACGCGCTCTTCGCTGCTGTGGGGTTAAAGCAAGTTGAGCATAATGGCTGGCAATGTGCTGAATTTGCCGCTGCAGTTTTAAATCGCTGTGGTTTTAAAACAGAGCAACGCCGAAACTTGACTCCCATCGAACTGATCGACGCAGTTAAAAATTAATCTCTCCTTCGTTTATTTTCTAAAATAAGGTGGTCATTATGACAACGCAATTTTTGCATGGTGTTGAAGTGCAAGAAGTGGACGATGGTGTTCGTCCGATAAAAACGATTAAAAGTTCTGTCATTGCTATTGTTGGTACGGCACCCGAAGCAAAGGCTGAAGATTTTCCGGTAGATACGCCGGTCTTAATCTCAGGAAGTCGAATCAAAGCGGCGAAGCTGGGTACTCAAGGAACTTTGCCTTTAGCTTTGCAGGTGATTTTTGATCAGGTGGGGGCATCGGTGGTGGTGGTTCGTGTCGATGAAGGTGCGGATGATGCAGCGACACTGGTGAACGTGATCGGCGGGACGGATGCAGAGGGGAATCGCTCTGGGATTCAAACCTTATTAAACTGCGATGCAGTTTGTCATGTAAAGCCTCGAATTGTATTAGCGCCTGGATTTACTCATGAAAAAACGGTGGCCAAAGCCTTGGAACCCATTTCAAAACAATTAAAAGCGGTGGCTTTAGTGGATTGTTCAGAAGGCGCTCCGGGCGATGCAATCACTTATCGCAAAGAGTTTGCGGATAAACGCACGATGGTATTGTATCCGGGGGTGCGTGTTTATAATCGCAACATATCGGCTGAAGAGGTTTCACCTTTATCCAGTGTAACAGCGGGGTTAATCGCTAAAATTGATTATGAAAAAGGCTTCTGGTGGTCACCCTCGAATCAGCAAATTTTAAATATCCTTGGCACATCGTTACCGATTGACCATGAGCTAGGTGATCTCAACTCCACTTCAAATCTGCTCAATGAAAATCATATCACTACCGTGATTCATGATGAGGGGTATCGCTTGTGGGGCAACCGCACGACGACAAACGATACAAAATGGGTCTTTATTAATGTGGTGAGAACTGCCGATTTAATTAATGATTCGCTGAAGCGAGCGCATTTGTGGGCGGTGGATCGTAATTTGACCGCGACTTATTTTGAAGATGTGATTGAGGGCGTTAATAATTATCTGCGTCATTTAACAACGATTGGTGCAATTTTAGGGGGGAACTGTTGGGCCGATCCTGATCTCAATACGGCCGATAAGTTAAAAGAGGGGATCGCCTATTTTAATTTTGATTTCACACCGCCGACCCCTGCAGAGCATATCGTTTTTCAATCTAAATTGTCTGATGCCTACTTTAAAAATGTCTTATCGGGAGATTCATAATGGCTACAGCATTACCTAAAGTTTTAAAGAACTTTCACCTGTTTTTAGATGGTGAATCCTGGGCGGGCCTCGCCACTGAGGTCACGCTACCCAGTTTTGAGATTAATACCGAGGATCATCGCGCTGGAGGGATGGATAGTTCGGTTCCGATTGATCTCGGCATGGAAAAAATGGAGGCGGCATTTACCCTCAACGAGTTCGTGCCGAAGACTTTTAAAATGTTCGGTAAATGGGACACTTTGCTCCGTTTTAAAGGCACGTTAAGCGGCCCTAATGGCGCTCAATCGATGGAAGTGGTGATGCGTGGCTTAATTAAAAAAGTGGACCCCGGGTCGATTAAATCGGGAGAAGTCTCAGAGTTGAAAGGGGATATTACTCTGACGTATTGCAAGGTCAGTATTAACAATGAAGACCTCATTGAGGTTGATGTTTTAAATATGATTCGCAAAATCGACGGTGTGGATCAACTCGAAGAACAACGCAATCATTTGGGGCTGTAGGAGAGAATCATGCCAACCATTACTTTAGAAAAACCACTGCAATCAGGTGACCACACGATTGATAAAATTGAGCTACGTGAGCCGAAAGCAGGTGAGATGCGTGGTCTTAAAAATGCTGAGTTGATGATGCAAGATTATAACCATACTAAAATGTTACTTCCCCGTATTACAACACCAACAATCACAGGAGAGTTATTTGATGAGTTGTCACTATCGGATGCTACTCAATTGATGAATCAAATTGTCCTTTTTTTAGCAGGAAAGAACTTCTCTGTAACGACATAGATGAAGTCTTTGCTGATCTTGCTTTTATTAACCATTGGTCATTGAGTGAAATGGCAGCGATGACACTCGACGATCTTCTGCTTTTTCATGACTTGGCGATGCAGCGCTTTGAATCTGCACATTCGGTAATTTAATTATGTCTGAAAAAATTAACCTGTCATTTATATTACAGGCCGTCGATAAATACACTCAGCCGATAAAAAAAGTAAGAGGCGAAAATCGCCTCTTAGCTAAGGACTTTTTTGCTGTACGAGATAAACTCAAAAGTCTCAAACAAACTGAGAAAGATGTCGCTCAGTTTAAAAACTTGAAAGATAAGACTAAAGAAACTGCGCTGGCATTTCAAGAAGAAACCCGGCGCGTTCGAGAATTAGCGTATAAAATTTCTGCGACGACAAAGCCCTCAAAAAAACTTACTCAATCGTTTGAGTTGGCACGTAAAGAGGCGATGCGATTAAAAACGGCACATGGCCAGCAAGCGATAAAATTAGAAAAAGTGCGCCGAAGTTTAAATGAAGCAGGCATCTCTACAAAGAACTTAACCGCAGATTTTAGAAAGTTAACCGCAGAAACAGCAAAATATGATCGCAAATTACAGCGCGTGCAACGTCATGAAAATATCTTAAATCGGATTCGTCAGTCTCATGTGAGTCCGAGAGATACCTTGATGCAGGGGGTTGCATTGGCAGGGTCGGCAGTTGCATTAGCACAGCCCATTCGTGCGGCGATTCAGTTTGAATCAGTGATGGCTGATGTCAATAAAGTCGCTAATTTGTCAACGCCAGAATTTAAAGCGATGAGCAATTCTATTTTAGAGATGTCACAAAAAATCCCGGTGACCGCTTCAGGCATTGGTGAGATTGTGACAGCTGCTGCACAGTCCGGCATTGCTAAAAATGACTTACTCGATTTTGCAAAAACGGCGGCGAAAATGGGTGTTGCGTTTGATATCGAAGCCGGTCGTGCCGGTGAGATTATGGCGAGCTGGCGGGCAAAAATGGGGTTAAGTCGTAATGAAGTAATTAACATGGCTGATGCGGTGAATTATCTGTCGAATAAAATGACAACCAATGCCAAAGATGTCGCGCGAATGATCGAACGGCAAGGCGCTCTAGCACAAGCAGCCGGATTGAATGCCAATCAAGTCGCTGGGTTATCCGCCGCTTTTAATGCGGCCGCTCCGAATATGGAGATGGCCAGTACATCGATGAAAAATTTCTTGTTGGCATTGACTAAGGGTAGTGCGTTGTCTGGTCCACAAGCCGAGGCATTAAGTCAGCTAGGAATGAACGGCGAAGACCTTGCTTCTCATATGCAGGAAGATGCCGAAGGCGCGATTAAAAGTGTTGTTGATGCAATTCGTGATGTCGATAGGGAAGAACAGCTCTCTATTGCTAATAAGTTATTTGGAGCTGAATCCATCTCGGCAGTGGCCCCTTTAGTTGATCGAATTAACTTACTCGGTGATGCTTTTAAAATGAGTGGTGATGCGACTGCTTATGCGAATTCAATGGAGCTTGAATATCAGACACGTAAGAAAACCACCGCGAATAATTTAATTACATTCAATAACCAAATGGCACGTCTCGGCATTGTACTCGGCAATGTTTTTTTACCACCGCTTAATGAAGCAATAAAAGCAATCGGTGAGTTTATTAATCCCATTGTGCAGTGGATCGATGAAAGCCCTGTCTTTAGAGCGTCGCTTAAATATGTTGTTTTGGGATTAATGGGACTGACGGCGGCGGCAATCACCACCAAATTGGTCGGGGGTGCTGTAGTGAGTGTTTGGACGGCCGGGATTAAAGTCTTTGGAATCATGAGTAAGGTCATCCCTGTGGTGACGACGGCCCTTCGATTTTTAACGATGGCCTTGATTGCAAACCCGATTGGTTTGGCTATTGCCGGAATTGCAACAGCAGCCACTTTAATTTATGCCTATTGGGAGCCGATTAAGGGCTTTTTTTCAGGACTATGGGACGGGATTAAAAGCATCTTTAGCGGTGCCTATGACTTTATCAAAAGCGCGATTTTAAGCCCGATTGAAACGATTAAAAATACACTAGGTAAAGCTTGGGATTTTTTGTTTGGGGGTGATGAGGCAACGGTTAATGTGAATCAAAAAGCGCAAGATGCCGTCGAGCGATCGAAGCAAGCGGTGCAGCGAGTTAACCATTATGAAAATAAAACAGAGCAGCGCCGCCAGACGATTTATCAACGCGGAGGTGCAACTAAAATTAACGCGCCGATTAATATTAGTATTTCGGCAGATAAGAGTTATGACGAAAATAAACTGTCAGAACTGGTTGGTGAAAAAGTGAGAAATAGCTTAACTACAGTCAACAATCGAGGCGCTTTATATGACCCAGCATAGAATGCTCGGGCTGGGTGATTTTAGGTTCAGCTTGGACACCGCTGCATTTCAAGAACTCTCACATAAATTAACTGTGAATATTGCAACGCTAAAACGCTTGAAGAAAAAAGATCGTGCTCAGTTTATTTCTGCAGGCGCTGAGACTCTTTCTCTTTCTGGTGTGGTTTATCCTCATTTTAGAGGGGGCTTGGAGCAAATTAAACACATGCGAACGATGGCAAAATCAGGCAAGCCGCTTTTACTGGTAGAAGGCACGGGTGACAGCTTGGGCGAGTTTTTTATTAAATCGGTGGATGAAAAGAACACTGTGTTTAGCGCTGAAGGTGTGCCAAAGAAAAAAGAGTTTTCATTGGAGCTGGTGTACTGTGGCGACCTATAGAACGAAAGAAAGCGATATGCTCGATGACATTGTCTTTAAAGTCTACGGCAATCGATCCGGTGCAATGGAGGCGGTGCTTTTAGCGAATCCACAACTTTCACACTATGGCCCCCTACTCCCTGCATTACTCAATATTGAATTACCTGACTTACCCGCTCAAACAACAAAAACCACCGTGCAGCTATGGGATTAAAACCAGACTTTCAGATCCTCGCGGATAACAAAAATATCACGGGGATTATTGCAGAGCGCTTGGTTGAGCTCCGCATTGATGACGATGCTGGCTTTCAATCAGACAGTGCAACGATTGTACTTGATGATCATCATGGTGAGATTGAGGTGCCGAAAACGGGTGTCGAATTAACGATTGATCTTGGGTATGAAAATGAGTTGCAGCGCATGGGAATATTCACTGTGGATGAGGTGGAAATTAGTTCCCCACCTTATCGCTTAAGTATTAGTGCTCGAGCGGCGAAAATGAAGCAAAGTTTAAAAGCACCAAAGGATCGAAGCTTTCATGACATCTCACTCGGTGACTTGATTAAAAAAATAAGCGCTGAGCATGACTATGGTGTCTCTATTTCTGAAAGTCTTGCTGAGATTCAGTTAAAGCAGGTTGACCAGCAATCAGAATCAGACCTTAATTTGATGACGCGACTGGCCAAAGAGAGTGGCGCCACATTTAAACTCACCGTGAATAAGCTTGTTTTTATCGAGCGTAGCAAAAGTAAGTCCGTGTCTGGTCAGAATGTCGCAGATATTTCAATTGCTGATGATCAAGTGCAGTCCTATCGACTGATGACTGCAGATCGAAATAAATACACCCGGGTGATCGCTAAATACCGTGACCTTGAATCTGCAAAAGAAGTACAAGTTAGTGAAGGAACCGGTGACCCTGCTTTTACCATTCGTCGTGTTTATCCTGATGCATCTTCTGCCGTTGCAGCGGCTCGGGCAAAGTTTGAAAGTCTACAACGTGGCACAGGCTCTTTATCGTTGTCGATTATTGGTGATGCATTAATTCGTGCGGAGCGAATTATTGAGTTAACCGAGTTGCGTAATAAAATTAATGAGCGCTGGTTGTGCCGTCAAGTCTCACACTCAATAACCCCGAATGGTTTTATTACCAACATCACTGCAGAAACACCACATGGATAGTCTATTCGCTATGTTTGGATTGCTGAAAAAATACTGGATGCAAGGCATATTGATCCCCCTCGTCGGAGCGGTTGCTCTATTATGGCGTTACGAAATAAAAAAAAGCGCACAGCATGAAGTCCGTCATGAGATTGCTCAGGCGCAGTGGGAGCATAGTACGAACAGATTTTATGAAGAGCAAAAGCGATTATTGGAAATACAACGTAATTTTTATTCTGAATCAGAGCAGCAAAAAGGAGGTCATGATGATATTGATCAAAGACTACTGGAGACGCTGCAAGCAAATGAAAACTGGTCTGGTTTTACTATTCCTGATGCTATTTTTGCAGAGCTGTGCACGGCAGGACTTGTTGACGAGTCACAAACATCTCAATGTAAAACCGCCATACAGCTTGGTAAAAAACTGCAGTCTGCACAAAATAAAAGGGCAAACGGTTAAAGATGTGGTTATAGCGAATGCTGAGAATGCTCAATCAATCAAAAACTGTAATCTGCAGCTTAAGCACTTGCGTGAGTTTCATGATAATGCTTAGCGGGGGTTGAGGCCCTAGGTAAGAAGTTGTCATGCGAATCTATCTTAAATAAGAAGGTGCTGCGCTAATTGAGAATTCCTTATTTAAGTGTTAATATCTCGCAGCAGTTACATGAAGCATAAAGGAAGTTAGTTTGATGAGAACGATGATAAAGTTAATTGGTCTTTTAGTAACCCCCATTATATTCGCTATCCCAGCTCAAGCGAACTTAATGTACAGCCAGGGCGATATTAATCAGTTTAAATCAACTAATAAGTGCCCAGGATGCGATCTAAGTAGCATTGACAACTTCTCACTTTCAGTTGGAGATAACCACTCCTCAGCAGATTTATCAAAAGCAGACTTAACAAAGACATCCTTTGTTCATTCAATATGTTTGACGCATGCAAACTTAGAGGACATGAACTTCAGCAACGGCAATGCTGCTTCTTCAAACTTTAGTTATGCTGATGCGCGTAATGCTGTATTTGTAGATTCATACCTTGAAGATGCAGTATTCAGCTATGCAGATTTAACGGGCTCAACATTTATTAATGCCGACGTGAATAATGCTAACTTCTATGGTGCTAAAGGACTTAATTTGAAAGGCGTTAAAAATGAATGTAATGCTATTTTGCCTGATGGTAGCAAAGGAGTATGTAATTAACCTTTTTAGAAAGCACTAACATAAAATAAACGTTTTCACTCCATTGGACTTCAAACCCCTTAACCGCGAATTGTCTGTACATTATAATCGTACTCACCAAGATGCCCCTCTTGTTCGTTAGCCCATGTTTCAAAATGTGGGACGACAGCCTCACCCGCGAGTTCCGCATCTCGAGTCAGAACGTCAAACTCTACAAAGCGAGTTTCTTTTTCGCAGAACAATTTGAAGACATAGCGATATCCGGTGATCTTGCCGGATTTTTTGCGTTGGGATTTTTTTGTTTTCGTGACATGTTTTTCTTGATTGTTTTTTGCTGAAAGGTAAAAGTCTCCCCGAGGAGACTTTTATGGTTGGATTGCTTTAATTGGTGCATAATTTTGAGCGAATTATAAAAATGTCCCGAGGGACATTTTAAGGTTGAGTCGCTATGTTGTCTAAGTAATCAGCAATGAGCTGTTGAATTTCTTTATAATTTTTATTTTTTAGCTTTAGATCTGTTTCTTTCTCAAGCTTAAATGTAAAGCCATGATCCCTTTTTTCAAGCACTCCCCAGGTTCCTCCGTCGATGGAGTCAACAGAAAATGTCCCTCGGGACATTTTTTTCTTTTTGCCACCCTCAAGGATTGATTCAACACGTCTTTCTATTGACTCCCATCCAGCGCCATTGTTAATGAAGTTTTTTATTGAACAAAGAGTCTCAAGGTGCTCTTTGCTTTTCTTTGCGATTCGAACCAATTCGGATGCAGTTCTTGATGAAATACTAGGGAAAGCTAAATCTGTTTTCAGTAAACTTGGTATTTTGTTATAGCTTAATAGTCGTGAAATCGATTTCTCAGATATTTGTAAGTGCTGAGCTAACTCTGACTGTGTTTTAAATATTTTATCTGCTAATAGCTGTGTGTAGTGTAAGCAGTTAGTATAGTCACAAACATTTTTTCTTTTAGCATTTTCTATTTCTTGAATGTATGCGGCTTCTTTGTCATCACACTTGATGGTTCTTGTTAATACTTGTTCTTCATTTAGTATGGCGGCATCTAGTCTACATTCTCCTGCAATGACTTCAAATCGATTCCCTCTTTTCCCTGTAATGGCTCTGACGATGATAGGGTTATACTGTTTACCACCCTTCATTGAATTTGCTAGATTATTGATATAGTCTTCGTCTTTATCCCACTGTTTTCTGTTTTTGTATTTCCATAAGAAACATAACTCAGTGTCTAGCCATTCTATTCCAATGCTATCTAGGGGATTTGACGAATAAATAGATGATAATGACATATTTAACCTACCGACTTAATATTTTTGTGTGTTGTTAAATTCAATCTGTTAATGAACTCTTCAGCAAATTCTTTGAAATCTTGTGATATTGGCTTTTTAGGTACTATTCTTGTGATATCTTTACTATTATTTTCTTTATTGTGACTCTGAAGCATATCGATTGATTTTCTTGTTTTTGCTGAGAAAACATAGTTTTTGTATGTGTTGCGTATTAATAATTCGGTTTCTTTTGATGATTTGGTGTTATCTTCAACTGCTGTAAGAATTAACCCTAAGAGGTCTAAATTCGCATTCATTCTTCTTTGTATTTGCTGTATTCTTCCAATTAGATCATGCAGTCCTTGAGAGCTTAAATCGTTTGGTGCTGCTGGAATAAGCACATGCGTTGCAGCGACTAAAGCACTCACTAATCCTGTTGATAAGGTAGGAAGGCAGTCTATTAATACAATATCATACTCGCTTATAATACCCTCTATACCTTCTTTTAATTGAAAGTAACCATTATCTCCGCGCTCACTAATCGTTGTTAGTTCAGAGTTGGCACAATATAGGTCTAAATTATTAATTACATTAAGAGGGGGGATTTTTTTTCCATCGTAAATATCTAAAATTAAAGCTTCATCTGCAATGGCTTTGCCTGTAAAGGTGTAGCTGAGGTTGCCTTGAGGATCTAAGTCGATTAATAGAACCTTAAAACCTTTGTTGGCTAAGTATTTTCCCAGGTTATTTGTTGTAGTCGTTTTTCCGACACCGCCCTTTTGGTTAGCAATTGCAATTATTGGAGTCATGATTAAGCTTCCTCTTTCATGGATTCTAAATATTCAATTCTTTCCTTCATTTCTAAAAAGTCGTCATATGCCATAAGAACAAGCTGCGGCTGATTGTATTTTTTTATAACAACAGGTTGTCTGATTGCATCTACAGAGATTGCGCCAAAGTTAGATTGAACCTCTGTTGATTTAAATGACTTCATCGCATCCCTCACAGTATGTTTTTTTATTCATTGAAAATATAGCTAACATAGCTAAAATAGTCAAACTTATAAATTAAGGAAAAGAAAAGCCCCGGAGCTAAGTTGAAATAAAAGGGGCTTTTCAGTTGAGAGGAAAGGAGAAAACTCTCAATTAATTGATAGCACAGTGAATAAAAAAAAACTCACCACGGGGAGTAGTGAGGTGCTATTTGGATTGCCTAATAATAAAGTGCAATTAATCTAATGCAGATACTGTGCCATCAAAATTAAGTGCCCCAAAAAAAGCCCTCGATAGGGTGAAGAGGGCAAGTGAGTGTCAAGTATTGGATGAAACACTCACTATTGATATCGACATAAATATAATAAAGTTTGATAAAAGAAAGCCTCTAACGGCCAAGGTGTTTGTGTGTTAGAGGCTTTCGGCTATAAGTGGGTTTGGGATGCCACTCATGTTTAAGTCTATCTGTTTTCTATTGGTTTTCAATTTTTCGCAAAAAAAGCCCCTCGATTGGCGAGAGGGGGAAAAGGCACAGTCTAGGACGCTAAGGTAGAGAAACGCCCTTACACTATTTTAGATCATAATTTTAAAATTAACCTAGTATTAATTTGAAAAGCTATAGATTATGGAGCAAGGAAAATGAAATTATTCAAGCAATTAGCTATTATGCTGGGTATAGTGTCGCTGACTAGTACTAGTAGTTTTGCAATTCAGAAAGTTAAGATTATGACCGAAAACTACCCTCCTTATAATTATCCAGGAGAGGATAAAAAGCCTGAAGGGTTTGCAGTTGATTTGCTGAAAAAAGTTTTAAAAACAATCAATGCGCCTCAAAGTGAATCTGACATTAAAGTTTTGCCTTGGCCACGTGCTTACTCGTTTGTACAAAAGCCTGGGGAGAAAAATATGCTGTTCTCGATGACACGAACCGAAGAGCGTGAGGCTTTGTTTAAATGGGTTGGTCCTATCACTAAAACTAAGATTGCTGTTTTTGCCACGAAAGATAGCCAAGTTTCTATCAGCAATGCAAGTGAGTTAAAACAATATAAATTTGCTGTGGTGCGTGGTGGGATTAGTTCTATTCTCCTTGGTAGTAGTGGCGTGCCATCTTCTAATATTAAAGCGGTTAATAAGTTTGATTTAATACCGCGGATGATTGATAGAAAGAGAGCGGACTTGTTTGTATATGAGCAAAACAGTGCGGTTGATACGATGAAAAGAGCAGGTATGGATCCGAGCAAATATAAATCAATTTTTGTTTTGAAAGAAGGTGAGCTTTATTATGCGTTTAATCTTTCAGTCAATGAAGAAACGATTAAAGCGTATCAGGATGGGTTAGATAAAGTGAAACAAGATAGTGAGTTTATGAATAAAATTACTGATCAATTTTTAAAATAAAAAACAGACTTTATTGTTATCGTTTGAAAAATGTGTTGCCGGTTTAAACCTTATTAGGGGTTTATGAAATTAAGGCGAAAGCCACCTCGGAAGTGCATGAGGAAGCTTTCGGTGTGAGCTAGCCTTAGGGGATTGCTCACATTAAAAGTTTATCTTCTTTTCCTCTATCTTCAATGCTGCACCGCACTTGTTTTAGGCGTTAGTTGCGATAACGGATCTTATCGAAAGTAAAAACATAAATAAAACATAAAGTTAAATTGCCTAAAAACTAAGCTTTCTAGCTATTGTCAAAGTATATACATATAAGTATATACTATGCTATACTATGGATATATGTTAGGAGGATGTATGGCAAAGTCACGAATTTTTAAAAGCGGTAACTCTCAAGCTGTCCGTTTACCCAAAGAGATGCGGTTGGATGGTGATGAGGTGATTATTCATCGACTTGGGGATGCTTTATTAATTCAGCCTGTTTATGAAACGTGGCTGGATGTTTACAATCACATGCCCGATGTGTCAGATGACTTTATGGAAGAGCGCCAAGATATACAAGCACAAGAACGCGACTGGTTTTAGGATAAAAAAATGCTCTACATGTTGGATACGAATATTTGTATTTATTTGATTAAGCAAAAACCACGCTCTTATTATGAGCGCTTAATGGATGTAGAAAAATCTCACCATAAGATAGCGATCTCATCCATTGTTTTATCTGAGCTACAGTTTGGCATTGCTCGAAGCCAACACCAACGTAAAAACCAGGAAGCAGTTAATACTTTGGTTAATAAGTTAGAAGTTTTGTCTTATGAAGAAAAAGCGGCTAAATATTACGGTGACTTAAGGGCTGACCTGCAAAGAAAGGGGACTGTAATTGGTGGAAATGATATGATTATTGCTGCCCATGCCCTTTCAGAAAAAGCTGTTTTAGTTACACACAATACTAAAGAGTTTGAGCGAGTTGAGCATTTAGAGCTTGAAGATTGGGCGAGTTAAACCTCTGGGATTGCTGCTGGTGTAGACTTTGTTTGTGTTTATGTTTATGTTTATGAGTAAACAATTAACAAGTCGAGTAGTTAAAGCGCTATGTCTAAAATTATTCTTTGCAATTCTCTTAGTTATGAAAGATTAGAATCTGCATTGAGAAAAAACTACGACGACTATTATAATCATCACCTTAGATCTGACGATAAGAAGAGAATACTTTACATTCATAATTCATTTTCACTAGGGTTTGGAAAAAGCAGAAAACGTGCAAGGGAAGACAAGAGAAAGTTTGGTTATGAGTGTTTCGTGAAAATGTACGAGGATGTCGTTTGTTATAGATTTCAGAGGGTAATGGGAAAAAGGATTTCAGAGAAAGAAAGTTCTTTCATTCGTGTTTTTATTAACAATACAACTAATATATACCAGATGAAATCTATAACGATTCAGGAAGCATTGTTTTTTTTAATTGATATAAAAGAGATGAAATTAGCTGGAATGTCAAGATATATACAAGGATTAATAGAACAAAGAGGTAATACAGGTATTTCTGGTTTGGAGCATAGAAAAAGTATTATTGACAGTTTTAGATCAGGTTATGTTGATTTTTCAAAAGCACGCAAGTTACCTTCTAAGCCAGTTAAATCTAAGGTAGAGCTTCATTTTGATTATAGTGATAAAAGTATTCGTTCTGACTCTGTTATATCAAGTGTGGATTTTGAGGATTACGGTGAATTAAAGAAAATAGATAATCCAGCTAGTAAGTATTACGGGCAGTATGAAACTGTAGAAGCTTTAGCCTCCAATCATGAAAAGTGGATAAAGAAGGCTGAACAAGATCGTGTTATGGGTCCAACAAAAGTTTATAGAGGGATGGATTCAAGCAGCATCTTAGAACAAATCGAAAGACAAGGGGGCTTATGGCACAATAACGAAAACTATAGAAAGGGCCAAAGTTTTAATCCTTATAACCTTTACCATCATGACAGGTTAGGTTACTTAAGCCTGTTTTTTGGGCAACTTGGCGCTACTTATTCAATGGGAATGTCTACAACTACGGATATCGAAGTAGCTAAGAATTACACTGGACAGGATGGCATTATACTAGAAATTATTCTTGAGCATAGAAATATGGCTTTTTACTTAAATAACTGCCCTGAACTGAAGGAGATAAATGTTGCACGTCGTATAGCTCCTAGACAAATTGTAGCTGTGTGGCATTATGACTCACGCTGCTCAAAGTGGGTCAGGATTAAATCTTGCTGGGTGAGTAAAAAGTTCTTTAATGCTGATCTAATTTAGAGGCTTTATTTGATTATCTTGTCTAAATCAAAAACTTAAATAAAACATAAAGATACTAACTCTTGTGAACGTTATGGTCGGCATTCTGTCGAACATGGTAAGATTGCAATATTTTATTGTTATATACTATAATAAGTAGCATTTAGTAAATATGAGGGCAGAGTTATGGCACAAGCAGTTAGTTTAGACCAGGAGCTTGTTAATGATGCGAAAGCGCATAGCAGCGTATTCCATCGTTCATTAGCAAAGCAAATTGAACATTGGGCGAGAGTTGGACAGGTGGCCGAAGATAACCCTGACTTACCTTATAGTATGATTCGTGAAATCATGCTGGGATTAGAGGATGTGAGATCTGGTAATGTAGAGGAATATACAGGTTCACTATGAAGATCCAGTTAACCACTCGATTTAGAAAAGCAGCAAAAAAATTACCAACATCATTAAAAAAAGAGCTAGAAAAGGCAATTAATGTTGTTTGTAAGGAACCAGATATCGGAGAGGTAAAAAAGGGTGATCTTGGTGGAGTGAGAGTTTATAAATTTAAAATGCAAAAGCAACTCACCCTTTTAGCATATGTTTATGATAAAGATAAAGATGAAATTATTATCACTTTTGTCACATTTGGAAGTCATGAAAATTTTTACACCGAAGTAAAAAAATACGTGAACTAGCAGGAATTGAGCGATGGACTTACAACGAAAACCAATACACCCCGGCGAGTTTTTGCGTGAGGAATTTTTAGAGGTTGAAGGAATAACGCAACTAGGGGTATCACCCACATCCGTGTCAAAATTTACGGTTTAGCACCACATGATTGACTGTAACAGTAAATTTCCACAGGCCATATGATGTCAGCTTAGAGTCTAAGACCTTTATTTTGAACATGTCATCTTTTAAAAAACAAACCTTAAATTGACACTTTGAAGGTGATTATCTGACGTCAATTTAGGCTGTACTTCAATTTGACATCCTTACCGTAAATTTTGACACGGATGTGGGTGATACCCCAACTAAAGTAAAACTATAGACCCAGCACTTTATTTGTTATACCTTCGTGTTGACCTGTCTATAGGTTCAGGGTTCATAATCACTTTGCGGTTAATGATTAGGAAGTTATATGTTAACAGTAACCCAACTTGCTAGGAAATATGGTCTCTCTAGAGCGGCCATACTGTATTATGAACGTGAAGGCTTATTACAGCCCTCACATCGCTCAGATAATGGGTATCGATGGTATGGTTATGAGGAAATAGAGCGACTGGAAGCAATCATCTCGTACCGTTCATATGGCTTGTCTGTTACTAACATAAAGGATTTGCTAGATCGCAAAACTGGGATGTCTCAGGCTCAAATATTGAAAGATCATTTCAATGAGCTGGAAAAAGAGATCAACCTCCTCAGAAAACAGCAGAAAGCAATTGTTGCATTACTGCAAGAGCCAAAACTAATAGAGGCAAATATGGTAACTAAAGAAAGATGGGTAGAAATAATGAAGGCTGCAGGATTTGATGAGGCAGCTATGCGTACATGGCACCAAAAATTTGAGGAGATGGAGCCGGACGAACATCAAAATTTTCTTGAGTCTTTGGGAATTAACTCTGAAGAAATAAAACGCATCAGAAACTTGTAATAACCAAGAGCTTCATTTTGAGGCTCTTAACTTTTCATTAAAACAAAACACACAAACATTTATTGAATAATTCGATTTCAAATAATGTGAGATAAAGTGATTTATAAAATCAGTTAATGTGAGACAAAAAATTATAGCGTCAAATAATGTGAGAAAACTTGATATTTATAAAGTCAATAATGTGGGACAAAACGGTGCTATTAATGCGAGAAAAACTGATTATGAAAGCGAGAATTTACAACTAATTTAAGATTAGGTAAGACATTGCATGAAATGTGTGCATTGGCTGCGGCTGAAAATGAACAGAGTTTAAATGAGTGGATTGTTCAGCAATTAAATAACAGTTTACACTCCGATAATAATAGAGCTTAACTTTAGGGGGTGGGGATGCAAAAAGAAGTCGCAAATAAAACGCTAGGTAGCTATTTAAGAAAAATTGATGTGCTGTGCGATGAATTAAAGCTCAGCTATCAAGTTGAGCGAGATAATAAAGCTTATGCGGTAAACCTCTTCAAAAGCTATGAAGACGCAATGGATGTGCTCACAGGTGATACTTTGCATGAAGCGATGTTTAACGCGATTACTTTCTTGGGTGACAAGAAAGAGCAGTTAATGGAGAAAATTATTTCTAACGAAGAAGCTGAAGAGTGTAATGATCAGGCTGAAATGATCAAAAATTATAAAGAGCCGGAGTACACTTTTTAAATTGAAATGGTTACACCTAACTAAATGTTTATGATGTGGTTTTTATCCATATTACAGCGCCGCAAGGGTTGGCGTAGAGTTAATTCAGTATTAATTGAAATTAACTAGATTTGCTGCTAAATTTAAGTCAGTATACATAAGTGTTTGAAATAAATTGGTAACAAATGAATTAATGAGCAGATAGAGAAAACCCCCAATTCTTAGAGTAACTCGCCAAAGTGAATAAGAATTGAGGGCATCAGGATCAAAAAACTTATACTGAAAGTGTATAAGCTGAGCTTTTTATTGTCAACACAAAATGACAGACTGAAGTAAAAAATTCTCCTGAGTCTTCTCCATCTCCACTCATAGAGCACAGCTCAAGAACATGTTGTATTACAACTGTATGAATATGCGGTTGATTTAGATTCGATACAGAGCTGTTGCCAAACTGGAGATAATAACGTGAAAAACAAGGCAACAATAAGTCATGGCTGCTGGCCACCCAATCTCGAACATGCTGAGCGGCACCGCTCGCAGGAAAGTAGGTACTTAGCAAGAAAAAATCGCTGACTCTTTCTTATTAGAGCTAACACATGTTACCTAAAGAGAGAGTCTTAGAGACTTTTAAGAGTTCATTGCCTAAAAAGCCTTACTGCAGTTATAAGCTCAGTGAGGGGCTTTCGATATGGCCAGCCGAACTCGCATTAAAAACAAATTATATTCAGCCTAACTCACCGATGAGTATTCACTGGATGGTGATCGATATTGATCGGCCAGAGAGTGCACTCTTATATGAAAAGCTGAATTTGCCGACACCGAATATTATTGTCATAAACAAAACAAATGGACATAGCCACTATTACTATAAAGTTGATGAAGTTTATACAAGCAAGAATGCAAGCATTAAAGCACAACGCTACTATGAAGCGGTTAAAAAAGCGTATGTAAAAGCGCTTGATGCCGATCCCGCATATACAGGTTTGATCGCCAAAAACCCTGTGTCTGACCAATGGCTCACACTCTATTTAACAGCTCATGAATATCAACTCGGTGAGTTGGCCAGCCACGTAAAATTAGAAAGTCTATTCATTCCTAAATCTCGAAAAATTCGTGATGAGGATGGCCGGAATGTTCAGCTTTTTGATACCCTACGCTTTTGGGCATATGCAAATAAAAAAAAGCTATCGATCGGAAGAGGCTTTTTATGTTGGTTGTTTGGCCAAAGCAAAAGAGATTAACAATAAGGGCTATTTAAACTTTGAAGGTCGATTGGCCAGCAAAGAAGTGGAGACGACAACAAAAAGTATCTCAAAATGGGTGTGGAAGTTTTACCAAGGCACTGGCCAAGCCAAAGCTAAGAACAGCGGGGTGATGGAATTAGAGAAAACAAGGCTTACATCAAGAGAAAGAATGCAAGCAGGAGCGCTTTATACCGCCCAGGTGAGGCGTAATAAAACATGGAAGAAGCTCAAGCGAGCAGCAAGTACGGCAGAGTTGAAAATCAACTTTAAACTTAACTTACGGCAAGTCGATATTTCAGAACGTTCAGGGCTGTCATTGCGGACTGTACAATATTATTGGAGAGAGTTGCTTAACTTCATTTTGAAAGGCGCAAATAGGGGTGCTTCAGGTATAAGCCGAGCCGTCGGTTTGGGGGTGGTCCAAGCTCTTAAGCAAATCGTTGGGCTTCTCCTGGATCGGCGGGTTCAAAACTTTGGATTGTCGTCTTGTAATTTTAGTGGGTTTTGTGGGGGTGGGCGAGAATTGAGTGAACCTGAGTTGATTTAAGTTATTTTTTTGGTAGCGTAGTGGCTACTGTTTGGAATTTGGGCATTTCTGATGAAAGATGTTACTCCTGCTTCATATAATAATGCGGTAAATCTTGCGATCGTTTCTGCGAATCGGCTTAATTCGGTGTTGAAATATCTCGAATATGAGGATGTTGAAAGTGTAAAGGAGTGCGTTATTGAATTGGTTAAGTTAATCGTTTGTCAATTAGATTACATGCCTGGTGACGTTACAGTTCTAAGTTATATTGAGGACAATAACATTCATAAGTTATCTTGGTTTCAAGGGATAATTGTTAAGGAGACTGAATAATGAAAGCCTGGGGATTTAAAGAGTTTGGGAACACGCCTTTTTATTGTTTTGATGTACCTGAGCCTAAATTAGAAGAGGGAAAAGTAATAGTTAAGACTATTTCAGCAGGAGTTAACCCTACTGATTGGAACACAAAGATTGGAATTTATCCTTATGATATTTTTCCATTTATGTCTGGATGGGAGCTGTGTGGCGAGGTTATTGCGGAGAAAGGAACGCAGCATAATGTTGGCGATATTGTTTATGGGCTTATAAATTTTCCTGAAATGGCGGGCTGCTATGCTGAAAAGGTGTCAGTAAATGGTGTTGATGTTGTTCCAATACCTAATAATATTCCTGCAAAAAAGGCGGGAGCTTTACCATTGGTTGGACTATCAGTAATTCAAGCTTTTGATAAAATATCTGCAGCTCGTGGAAAATCAATATTGATCACTGGTGCATCTGGCGGTGTTGGTCATATGGCTGTGCAGCATGCAAAAAATTATGGCTTACATGTAATTGCTGTTGCATCGAGTAAGAATGAAGATTTTGTAAGAGGGTTGGGGGCGGGTGATTTTATTGCTTACGATAAAGAAGAGATTAAACTGTCTGGTGATGTTGATATATTGTTTGATATTTATAAGGAGGCCTTCCCATTTGAAGCGGTTAAAAATGGTGGGCAGATATTAACCCTCCAAGAGAGGAAGCAACAGGAGTTTAAAAATATCAACTATGTTTATCATGTTGTAAATCGTAATGCCGATGATTTACTTAGACTAACAAAGTTAATTGAAGTGAGGAAGATTATTCCACATATTTCAAGTACCTTCCCTTTTTCAGAGGTTGAGCAGGCTATTAGACAAGTTAGCCATGCTCATGCGAAAGGGAAGATTATTGTGGATTTTAATCTTCAACCTTAATGAGAGTTTTTTTATTGTTTTGTCTTTTTATTTTTAATTCAGATTCGGGGTGCTCATAGACATTATGTTCTTCGCCGTAATATAAGTTAAATGAGAACGGATTAAGGAATCTGAGTTCATCTAATCTATCCATTTTTTCTACCCTAATAAGTGCTTCTGATATATATCTGATTAATGGCAGGAGCGCAATTTCAAGCATGACTTTTATTATTAATTGATCTAGCATCATTTGACTTAATTCATGTATTGGTAAAATAGACCAAAATGCGATGCCGATAAATAAGAAACTATCTATTACAGATGTAATTAGCAATGCAGTTAGTGTCCGCAAACTTCTGCGCCATCTATGCATTTTTAATAATTGAACAGCAGTTCCTGCAATATATTCAGCCACAAAAAAACTAACGATTGCAGCTAAAAGAACAGCGCCAGTTAACATATTATCATTAGGTAGACCAAGAATATGAATTGTAAGCTCTTTTACACCAAAAACCATTGTTGTGCACCCTAGAGCTAAAATGATAGCCAAGCGCCCATATTTTACTCCATATACATCGGAGATCATTGTTTGAGTAATGTAGGCGAGTGGGGCGCAGTATAATCCCGCTGAAATTGTGATAAACGATACTGGGTGAACAATGTAGTGACCAATTAAGTTTCCTGTGATCACAATCGATACTAAGAAAGCTACTGGTATCGCATATAACCTTGGGGTAACTTTTTTATTTTGAGGTTCAGCGATTCTAATGCTTGCTTGCATAATTTTCCTTTTATTTTATTTATTTTAATCTGGTGGGGTTGGATGAATAATTAAACTAGGAGAAAGTTTAGATGCTGCTTCTTTCAATATTGAGACCTTACTTTCTAACGTTAATGCTCGCCATGCTCCGCTTAACATATATTCTTTCAATGGCTGTTCTTGAGCGTGTACGCCCTCGCTGGTGCGAATATATATCATTCCGTCTTTATAAACAATACCATCAATCGTGTTGCTATCGCTGGCGATAGCATCTAATTTATCAAGCAGGGTAAAGAAAATTTTAAAAAATTTTCGTTTGCGATTGTATTGAGTGGATTTTGGTGCATCAATGGCTAGGTCGGATTCTGTTAATATATATAGATCACGTACTACACCGAGTATGCGTGGGTTATCATCGAAATTATAACGAATAGGCTTACTATTGTTTTTAATTGGAAATAGATATATTGATCTTTCTGGAAGTTGTGAATACTTAACGATATAAGGGTCAGTTTTACTATCGTCTCTTACGAGTAAAAGGTCTGAATCTTTGCAGGCTCTGCGTTCGACATTGATTTGAGTTCCAGCCTCAAAAACACCTGATTGCCATGAAGTTTGAACGCTCTTGCTGAACTTAGGTAAATATTCAATAATTTGATCTTCTGGTATTTTCTCCAAACCTAAAATCAATGATGCAGGAATATTCAGGCTTTCAGCTAAATTTTTAACAAGGTCTGAGGATGGGTTGTTAACAGAGCCAGCAGCGATATTATTGATTGCTGCTTGCCTAACTCCTAACAGTTTTGACAAGCTATTTTGAGTTAACGAAGAAGGCTGATTATCTGTTGTACATAATTTATTGATTAAATAGCTAACGCTATTTGCATAGTTATCATTATTCATTTTAAAATTTTAACACCATAAATGGATATACTGCGCTTTAATAATAGTCGTTGAAATATTTACCCTTTTAGTAGTAACATATTTTACTCTTAAGCGCTAACGCCACCTACTAGGATAATCGCAGGGTAATAACTATGCAAAACATAACGGAACAACGGATTAATTTAGCTGCACTGCATAGATTGATATATAAATACGGTTGGTCAGACCTAATTTTAACTCATATTTCATCTAGGACGAGTCAGGAGCAATACTTAATGGCACCGTTAGGACTGCCATTTAATCATGTGAATGCGTCATCGCTGTCATTGATGCTATTTGGAGGTTTGCCGGCCAATGAAAACAGTCAGCCGGTTAATCCTGCGGGTTCCGTGTTGCATGAGGCAATTTATCGAGCACGAAGTGATATTGGTTGTGTAATTCATACACATACAACAAGCGGTGTTGCTGTTTCTATGTTAGAAGATGGGTTAAAGTGTGCAGATCAAATGTCACTGATGTTTCATAAAAAAATTAGCTATCACCCATTTTCGGGGATTAGCGTAGATATGGAAGAGCAAAAGAGCATTATTGCCAACTTAGGGGACGCAGCCTGTTTGATTTTAGAAAACCATGGATTAATTGCCACTGGGCAGACTATCGAAGAAGCTTTTTGGAATTATTACTATCTAGAAAAAGCATGTGAAATTCAGTTAAAATTGTTGCCTGCTCAAGCGCAGTTAATAGAGATTGATCAAAGAATCAAGCAAAAAACTCAGCAGCAACACGAAGAATTCAACACAAAAAAATCATTAATACAAGGTATACCAAATAACGCACAGCTTGCTTTTAATGCAGCTGTCATGGATTTGCCTGATGACTACAGAGCATAATGAGAGGATGAAATGAACGAATCAACTAAGCTTTATATGCCGCTTTCTGTACTTGCTGTGGCATTACTTACAGCAACCTATTGCTTAGCATACAAAATGACTGACTTTATCGGTTTAAAAATAAGTACAGGAATCTTTATTTTTCCTTTGATTTACTCTATCACTGATATTGTATCTCAGGTATATGGTTCCAAAAAAGCTAAAGAAATGATATATACTGTTATCCCTGCAGCCTTGATCTTTTCAACTTTAGTCTCATGGATGTCTTATTTTCCAGGGGAACAATCAGAAGCATACATTACTGTTTTAGGCAGCTTGTGGCAGTTTAATTTAGGCATAATGGTCGGATTATTTTTTGGTTCACGAGTTAACATTTTTGTTGTATCAAACAGTAGGTTAGCTAATAATCCTAAAGTTAAATTTTGGTTGAGAACACTTATCGCAACAGGGGTTGGAGAGCTTGTTATGACACTTGCTTCATTGTCTATTGAGTTCGTTCAACACCTTAGTTTGCATGGAATACTTCAGCAAACGGTTATAATCTATACAATTTCATTGATCTATGCAGTTATTATGTCGTTTTTTATCACGCCAATAACGAATTTTGTTAAAGCTGTTGAGATTGGAAGTGTGAAAAATTTTGCTACATTAAGAGGTTTATAACACCATGAATATAAGGAAGTATAATGCAGAGATACAGTCAATTATATACTTGCTTAAAGCCGAACAAGAGATTAAAAATGACTTGGTGTGCTGTTGGGAGGTGCGCCAAGTTAAAGGTGATGATGTAAGAGTTGAATTGAAACATAAACAATTAGGGCGATTAGATTATTTCGATGATGTTCGGCGAGTTGCGGCAAATAAAACGTTATTACAATCAATATCCGACTGTGATCGAGCTTTAGTTTGTCAGATGGCGCTTAGAGCTTATGAGAGTCACGGTATACTTCAATTAAAAGGATTTAAACATAAAATAAGAAGATTGCTTCCATGTTGGAAGGGTGGTGTACATTCAAAAAAGGTTTTAACCGAAGAAGGCAAGCAAATTGAGTTAAAAGAAGCTTTACAGGAGCTGTATAAAGACTCTGAAAACTGCGATAAAAACATTATGGATATTGCCTATTTACAAGGTAGAGCTGATGAAAAAATGTCTAGCAGGAGACTGTAATTTATTTTGTGTAATCGCTTATCAATAGTACCCTAGCAAGGGTTTTAGGCAAGTGTTACAGCTAGTTAAGTAAAATTTGCATGACAACCAATCACTCTAGCTTTAATTTCAGAGGGCTTTGATTTTCTAATTGGCCTAATGAATGGGGCATCGGCAATGTAATATTCCCCTTGACTGTTAATTCTATACTCTCTAAATATAGGTCTATCCATGTTGATTGGGTGACATATAACCCGCGCCCCAGTTGGCGGGACACTTTGCGGCAATAAAGGTTTGCAGACTAAAAAATCACCTACTTCAAGACCAACACTTTCTTCTTTGTCCTGCTCTTCAGCCATTACAGCAAACAAGTCGGTATAATCGTCGGTGATAGATAAGTCTATATTATCTCGATGGACATTAACGTAAAGATCAGCTTTATAAGTTAAAATGTCAAGCTTTCCTGTTTCATACCAGTCTATTATCGGGATAATAAGAGACTCTCCATGAGTCTGTGGCATCATGTTTTTCTTGTAATAAAACGCTTTACCCTCTCCATGTTGCAGCCATGAATAACGAAGGTTTGTATATGCAGCAATTTTTTTTAAATATTTTGATGATGGGAATGCAGATCCATACAGCCACTCTTCAACAGTTCTAATTGATCTCCCAGTGATTAACGATAAAGCCGACTCTCGATCTTTTCTAGTGTTTTCTACATTTAACCATTGCAATGTAAAATTTAAACGTTCAACAATACCCATTCTTTAAATTCTCTCAAATCGTATTATTTTGATAAAGCATAGTCATATTAGTAATATCTATAATCCTAAATTAGAAAAAAAAAGCAAGCTTGTTGCAAAAATAATTTAATCAGTTATATTTGATTGAGTTACTATTTAAGTAAGGATTAGTTTAAAGAAAAGGTTGGTATTAAAGTATCTTGCATATATTGACAATGTTTGGCGACGAAGCAATATATGCAAGACATAGGAAAAACAGGAGTACTGTTTAAACACTTTGTGTTTAATCTTACCTCTTTTTTTCTAATTTTAATAGCCTTTTTAATTTTGTTTATTTTCTTATATTGTCTAAAACAGATTTTCAAGTTTTGAAAAGGAATCATAATGGAAAAAAAAGAAGCTACAGCTATAGCTCAATCTCTAACTGAAAAGGAGTTACTGCCATTTTTACGTTCTTTAGAACCAAAAATGGTAAGTGACGAAGTGTTTCTATCATTTTGCCAAACAACCATCTTAACCATGACAAAAGTGATGCGTGACTTTTGTGTGAATTATGATGATTTTGATTGCAAAGATGCCTGGCTAGAAAATGTAAAAGAGAATATTCATAAAGGGGTCGACAAATTCTTTAAGATAGGGGGTGGAGAAACAGGATTGAATATAATGTCAAAAACCTTTTTTCAATAATTCGTAATTTTGGTCGTCAATTGGTCGTTTGTTTTATAAGGGGTGGGTTATTCTACTTAAAACGCGGAGGTTTTGGATGCGTAGATGTAATTGGACACCAAAAGAAGTATCAATAATGCTGCAGCATTACTTGGATAAAACGGTAAATGAAATGATGACATTATTGCCTGGACGAAATAAAGACCAAATTTATAGTAAGGCGAAGCGGATGGGGTTAACTTCTGTCCGGAAAGATTTCCTTGAGCCTGCCTCTAATGATAAAAATATGGTTGAAGTGGATCTCTCATCAACTGAGGGCGTGGTTAAGCTTATCAGGTATTTTAATGCGATGGGACTTAGATTCGTTGTTGAACCCGGTGCTCAAATTCAATCGATATAGGGTGCTTTCATAGCTCTATAACACTCTAAGTGAGTTTATTTTTGTGACTTATATTCAAGATATAAGCAGGCGGCTTGCGCCTGCCAAAAATTGACTCTCTCACTTGAGCGAATTTGTGCAGCAAATAAAAGAGAGAGTTCTACACACTTTTGTTGAGACGTTGCCCGCTAAGCCTTATTGCTCTTTTGATATTCAAAAAGAAGGGGTGAAAATTTGGCCGAAAACGGGTGCGTTAAAAGCAAACTACATACAAGCGAATGCGCCTACGAGTGTGCATTGGTTAATTTTTGATATAGATAAGCCAAACTCAGCTTTTTTATACGAAACTCTTAACCTGCCCGCGCCGAACATCATCAGTATCAACAAGGTAAATGGTCACGCACATTATTTTTATAACATCCATGAAGTCTATACGAGTAAAAATGCTCATTCAGCGCCTCAAGAGTATTTAAAAGCGATTGAGCAAGCTTATGTTAAAAAACTAGGCGCAGACAAAGGATATACAGGGCTAATTGCCAAGAATCCGCTTTCTGAAGAATGGTTGAGTCTTTATCCTTCTGAACATAAATATACCTTGGGGGAGCTTGCTGAATATGTGGAGCTAAAGCGTAGCTTTATAGCCCCCACTCGAAAAGTTCGAGAAGATGAAGGCCGCAATATAGAGCTGTTTGATCAGTTGCGCTTTTGGGCGTATGCAGAAAAGAAAAACCACACCTCTTATGACTCGTTTTATTCGGCCTGTTTGGGTAAAGCCAAAGAGCTGAACGCTGAAGGTTATAACAGTGCATCGGGTTACTTACCAGTGAGCGAAATTAAAGCTACTGTGAAAAGTATCACCAAGTGGATCTGGAAGCACTACCAAGGAGCGGGACACACTCACAAAAATAAAGGGGTGATGGATTTAAGTGAAACTCAGCTGACACCCACTGAAAAAATGCAGGCAGGGGCTTTATACAGCGCAGAGATAAAGCGGACTAAAACTCTTAAGAAACTACAACGAGCCGCTAGAAGTGCAAAGCTAGGTATCAACTTAAAACTTAACCTTAATCAAATCGATATTGCTAATCGCTCGGGAATGTCTCACAGCACAGTCAAACGCTACTGGCAGTTGCTCCTCAATTATATTTTTAAGGGGTTCATTAGGGGGTTATCAGATATAAGCGCCGGTGGTACGGCGGCACTGGGTTTGTTTATTGGTGAAATTGTTAGGCTGCTTTTGGATCGTCGTCCTCAAAATATGAGCTTAGAGAAGGTTGATTTTAGTGGATTTGGATGTGTGGATCATGAGACTGAGCGGGTGTGAGTTTTGTTGGTCTTTTGTTTTTTAAAATTATTTTGTAATTGGTCGTTCGATTGGTCGTTGTTTTCAAGGTCAGTCGGTTAGCATGGTAAAAAATTGAGGAGATAAGTAATGAATAGAAGCCAGTGGACCCAAGAAGAAGAGCAGCTGATGCGAGAATATTACCCAGTTAAGAGTGTTAAAGAAATGCAATCGTTGCTGCCGGGGCGAACTAAAGATCAAATCTATAGCAAAGCTAAGCGCATGCTTCTCGCTGGTGCTGATGGTGCCGAGATGGCTGGAAAAGGGGCGACCGAAATTGACCTAACCCCTGAAGCGGTTAACACGTTTTTGAAGACGTTTAATGTGGTGGGATTGAAGCTCATTGTTAAGTCGACTCCTCAAGCGATCGCAGGATAACAACATGGCAAAAGAGTCTGCAGGTGAGCGATTGCTCAGGGTGCAATGTGAGCTTGAAGGTTTGTTAGTCGAGCAAGAGTACCGCTTTCATCCGAAAAGACGCTGGCGGTTTGATTTTGCAATGCCTGAATACAAGCTGGCTGTTGAAGTTGAAGGTGGCACGTATTCTCAAGGGCGGCATACTCGAGGTAAAGGCTTTGAAGCTGATTGTGAAAAGTATAACGCAGCGGCTCAGTTGGGTTGGCGAGTGCTTCGTTACACCCCGCAGCAAGTTAAAAAATTTATTGCTATCCGCCAAATTAAAAATATTTTGGATGAAATTGAGGCTGAGATGATTAAACAACCTAACCGGAAGTTAACGGAAGAGATGTGCCGTTATATTGCTAGAAGCTATCCCTTATTAACGATAGAAGATATTTCTGAGGCACTTGATGTAAAGCGCAGTGACTGCATCAAGAAGTGGGGACTGTATAGATTGAAATACGAGACAAACTATGAAGTTTATAAGGGGTATGCGGCAGGTGGAAGGATGGAAGCATTTGAGAATCTGATGCAGCGCCGAAAGCAATTTATAGAGCAATTAAAAACGGGTAAAAAAGCACCGCAACCTGTAGAAGTAACCCCGGCTCCAATAAAACCGCAAGCTTTGTTTTTAAGGCATCGTAGTCAACGAGAAATTGAAGGGAAGTTGCACGTATGAGTTGGTTTGAGCGGCTATTAAGCACCTTAGAGCAAGGCGTATTTTCGTTATTAACGACGGTGATCCTGTTGTATGGAGTGGCTGGAGTGATGTATTTGCTTCAGGTGATTGGTAGTCATTTTACTGTCTTTATTGCTCCAGATTTCGGTCGAGCATTGCTGATTGCGTTTGGTTTGGTATTTTTGTCTGCGTTTGTGGGATTGTGGGTTAATAGTAAGGGGATATCTAGTGGAAAATAATGAACATAAAAGCAGAGAAATGGAGACGCTTAAGTGAACGAGTATAGACAAGAGTTAATGAAAAAAGCTGAGGTTGAGTTCGGTGAGATTTTTGAAGATGTGCAAAAAAGTGTGATCTGCGTAGCGGAGGACATTGATAAACAAAGTGAGCAATTGTTTTATTTTACTGGCTTTATGAATATGTTAGTTGATCAA
>NZ_MDTU01000002.1:107422-112227 GCF_001720395.1 Piscirickettsia litoralis | reverse complement strand
CTTGTTTTATAAACGCCTTGAAAAAGGCTGCTTTAAACTTCCTAAATTAAATGATGCATATTACCTGATGAATGAAGCTCAATTGAGTTTGCTTTTGGATGGGATTAATTGGTATGAGGTAAAGCAAAAAGATAAGGAAAAATACAGTAAATTATTTTAATAAATCCACTTAAAAGTGTCGGGCTATGGTATAATAGTCGCCATGAAGGATGCCCAAATTTACCCACAAGATATTAACGATTGCCATAAGTTGATTGATCAAGTCAGTACGTAACGTGATCATTATAAAGCTTTGTATGAGCAGTTGAAACGTCATCGTTATGGACAGCGTTCTGAAAAATTAAGTGCTGACCAGCTCACACCTATTGAGAAAATGCAGGCAGGCGCTTTATACAGCGCAGAGATAAAGCGGGCTAAAACTCTTAAGAAACTACAACGTGCAGCTAGAAGTGCAAAGCTAGGCATCAACTTAAAACTTAACCTTAATCAAATCGATATTGCTAGTCGTTCAGGAGTGTCTTTGAGTACTGTAAAGCGTTATTGGAAGGGGCTTTTAGAGTTTATTTTCTTGGGTGTCATTAGGGGTGTATCAGATATAAGCGCCGGTGGTACGGCGGCACTGGGTTTGTTTATTGATGAGGTTATAAGGCTACTTCTAGATCGTCGTTCTCAAAATAGGGGGCTAGGGGAGGCTGATTTTAGTGGATTTGAATGTGTGCCGCATGAGACTGAGTGGGTGTGAATTTTGGTGGATTTTTTCTTTTTAAAATTATTTTGTAATTGGTCGTTCGATTGGTCGTTGTTTTCAAGGTCAGTCGGTTAGCATGGTAAAAAATTGAGGAGATAAGTAATGAATAGAAGCCAGTGGACCCAAGAAGAAGAGCAGCTGATGCGAGAGTATTACCCAGTTAAGAGTGTTAAAGAAATGCAATCGCTGTTGCCGGGGCGAACTAAAGATCAAATCTATAGCAAAGCTAAGCGCATGCTTCTCGCTGGTGCTGATGGTGTCGAGATGGCTGTAAAAGGGACGACCGAAATTGACCTAACCCCCGAGGCGGTTAACACGTTTTTGAAGACGTTTAATGTGGTGGGATTGAAGCTCATTGTTAAGTCGACTCCTCAAGCGATCGCAGGATAACAACATGGCAAAAGAGTCTGCAGGTGAGCGATTACTTAGGGTGCAATGTGAGCTTGAAGGTTTGTTAGTCGAGCAAGAATACCGCTTTCACCCTAAAAGACGTTGGCGGTTTGATTTTGCAATGCCTGTATACAAGCTGGCTGTTGAGGTTGAAGGCGGTGCGTACTCTCAGGGTCGTCATACGCGAGGTAAGGGCTTTGAGGCTGATTGCGAAAAATATAACGCTGCTGCCGAGCTTGGTTGGCGAGTGCTTCGTTACACCCCGCAGCAAGTTGAAAAAATTTATTGCTATCCGCCAAATTAAAAATATTTTGGATGAAATTGAGGCTGAGATGATTAAACAACCTAACCGGAAGTTAACAGAAGAGATGTGCCGTTATATTGCTAGAAGCTACCCCTTATTAACGATAGAAGATATTTCTGAAGCGCTTGATGTAAAGCGCAGTGACTGCATCAAGAAGTGGGGACAGTATAGATTGAAATACGCAACAAATTACGAAGTTTATAAAGGGTATGCGGCAGGTGGAAGGATCGAAGCATTTGATGATCTGATGCAGCGACGAAAGCAATTCATAGAGCAATTAAAAACGGGTAAAAAAGCACCGCAACCTGTAGAGGTAACCCCGACCCCAACAAAACCGCAAGCTTTGTTTTTAAGGCATCGTAGTCAACGAGAAATTGAAGGGAAGTTGCACGTATGAGTTGGTTTGAGCGGCTATTAAGCACCTTAGAGCAAGGCGTATTTTCGTTATTAACGACGGTGATCCTGTTGTATGGAGCGGCTGGAGCGGTGTATTTGCTTCAGGTGATTGGTAGTCATTTTACTGTCTTTATTGCTCCAGATTTTGGTCGAGCATTGTTGATTGCGTTTGGTTTGGTATTTTTGTCTGCGTTTGTGGGATTGTGGGTTAATAGTAAGGGGATATCTAGTGGAAAATAATGAAAATAAAAGCATTGATGATTTAATTCGTGAGCAAGTGTCTGCATGCGTTGAATTGATAAAAAAAAGATTGCTTGATGGCTCTGAGAATATAGAAAATATAGCCGATCAAGCAACCTATGCCGACTCAACACTTGCTGCGCTAATTGCTCATCTTGCAGATTTTCGTCTTTATCACTGTCAGTTTTTTAAAATTGATTGCGGTGAATGCACAAAAAATCGCCGTTTTTGAGTCAATGCTGAATGATATCATTGGTGTTGGAAAGAATAATGGCATTCAAGCTAAGATGGCGAAAATGCCACTACAAGACTCTGAGTCTTCATTGGTGCACTAGGTAATTTTGGAGGTGATATGAAAAATACAGCGTTAGAAAAAAAAGTAAGAGAGATGACAGATAAGGTCGATGGCTGGGATGACCGAGTTGAGGTCTTTGTTGAAACAATATTATCAATTTGTGAGCATTATGCTGAATATTTCAAACTTGACCCTGTTACCGTCTTTGAAGCACTAGAGAAAAATCGAGACTATTCGTATCCAAATTACTATCAAGAGGGTAACTTTCCAAAGCTAGACGAGAGTGTCTTGGTCTTTCAAGACGAGGAAGAAACGAGGGCGAAATTCGAGCCAGAAAAAGGCTTTATTTGCCCGGTGTGTGATTGGAAGTCTTATGGCTTATTTAAAACGCTTGGTAAGGGGCTACGCTTTACTATCGCTAAAGATTGGCTGGAACGTCCTTTTGTTGATGAGTGTTTTATGCCGGTAGCTCTTGCATCGAATATCGATACAGAAAAGAAGGTTAGTAATGGGTGAAAGTAAACCCCAAGTAATAGAGCATTACATACCTTATCAATGATAACTTCAGAAAACTGAAACAGGATATATGACTATGAATGTTAAGCAAGACTTCTTAAATTATGTAAAAAACCACTCTCTTGAGGTAGTCATTGATGATGGTGTGCATAGACATTTGCGATTTACTAATGACGGTTCTTTAACCCATCACTTTACAATCACCACATCTCCTCAACATTTATGTGTTGGTGGCGATTTTGGGACTTATGTTTTTCGATCTCATGAAGATATGTTTGATTTTTTTCGTGGAGGAGTTGATATTAATCCGCACTATTGGTCTGAGAAACTTGTGAGTAACAGTGTGTTTGTAGGCTATAAAAAATTTAGTGTAGAGGAGTTTGAAAAGTCTGTAACAGAATACTTTAATGGCCATGAATTCGATAGTGAAGATGAAAAACAAGAAGTGTGGGAGGAGATTGAGAGACAAATATTTCGTTGTGATGATGAACACTCAGCATCTTGTGCAATACGAGAATTTGAATCAAGTTATGATTTTAACTTTTATTCGTTTTACGGCAATTTTTTAACTATTTACGAAACAATATTTAATTTGTTTGCATGCAATTTTATACATTATTTCAAAGTATGATGAACTTAAAAGCAGAGAAGTGGAGATGCTTAAGTGAACGAGTATAGACAAGAGTTAATGAAAAAAGCTGAAGCTGAATTCAACGAGATTTTTGACGATGTGCAAAAAAGTGTGATCTGCGTAACGGAGAATATTGATAAACAAAGTGAGCAATTGTTTTATTTTACCGGCTTTATGAATATGTTAGTTGATCAACTGATAAATTATGAATTGGAAATAGCCCAGCGTTCTTCTAATGATGGGGCATTGTGTCGCATGATATTAAATAAGTTCAATACGGAGCTACAAGAAAAAATTAAGAAGAATAGGCAAGGACTGTCATAAGTGCGTGGTGTGAATAAAGTGATTATCGTCGGGCGCTTAGGTCAGGACCCTGATGTTCGATATATGCAAACAGGTGACGCGGTTGCCAATTTGACTGTGGCGACATCAGAACAATGGAAAGATCAACACGGGGTAAATCAAGAAAGCACAGAATGGCACCGGGTTGTTTTATATAAGCGATTAGCCGAAATTGCTAAGGAATATTTGAGCAAAGGGTCGCTTGTGTATGTCGAAGGTAAGCTTAAAACTCGCAAGTGGAAAGACAAGAATGGACAAGATCGTTATACCACCGAAGTTGTTGGCAGTAACTTGCAGATGCTGGGCGCTGGGGGTGGAGATCGTACTCAATCACAGTTGCAGCACTCTCCAAAGTTAAAACCACAGGCGCAAACACCAGGCCAGCAGGCATTTATAGCGAAGCAAGAAACGCAACAGCAGCTTGATGTTCCTGCTAATTTTGACGAACTTGATGACGTTCCTTTTTAATGAGCTGAATATACCATTATCACTAGTCTTTTTGCTGGGTTGCCTGTAAAACACAAATCGTGTTTAAATTTTGCGCGAAATAAGTATAAAAAAGCAACCGGAGTGGTATTTATGGTTGAGATCTTAAAATGGGTATTAATTATCGAAGGCAAACAACGCGATGAAGTGATTCACTTTGAATCAAACTATAACCCCGATGATGTGCGTAGGACGGCAATCAGCATTGCCCGGCTACGTGGGATTAATCTAAAAGAGCGAAAGCATAAAATAATGTCAGAGGCGGAGTATCAAGCTTCAATTCGGCATTAAGTCGTATGTAGAGGAGAAAGTCATGCCGATGCTGGATACAAAAGCAGTAAAAAGAAGGTTGAGGTGTTGGGGTGATTATGTGCAACAAAGCCAGGACTCCATTGGTTGGCCAGAGTCCATTTTTAAGATTCAGGAATTTCAAAAAAATGATCCAGGCGGCAGTATT
>NZ_MDTU01000002.1:96015-102200 GCF_001720395.1 Piscirickettsia litoralis | reverse complement strand
AATAAATGGGCTGAACAGCATTATGTGAAATTACCCATGAACCATCGTTCAGTGTTCGCAGAGACATTTTTACAAAATGAAGTTGATTTGTTGGGTGCTCACTGTTGTATTCTTCCATTTTTCCTAACTGTGCAGGGCAGGTATTCAAACCATGGCAAATTTTTGCTGGGTCAAAATTAACCCATCCATTTTCATGTGCAATAACTCTACCGCACTGGGATAAATTTTCAACGCTTGCTATTGAGTGTGTAGCAGTAAAAGCTGTAGCAATAAACATTCCGCATAAGAGTTTTTTCATATCTTGATCCTAAATATTGAAACATAAATAACCATAGGGCTTGTCGACTTTACACTACCTAAATAACAGTGTTAACTGAGATAAAGTCTAATAATCTAAACTAAATCCTCAAATATTCGTGAAAAACTATTAAATATAGCTAAAAGCCTATAAATTGGCATATTCTAAGTACTCTTCAATACTGCAAGGATGCTGTCTTCTAATAAAATAACGCAAGCCAATCATTCAAATAACTGCCATAAGATTATAGCTTGCATGGGATAAAGAAAGCGAATAACGAGGGATATACGGAAAATGGCTGAATTTTACGCGATAAAAACTCGGTTGCTTGCGGCCGAGTTTTTTATAAACTAAATCGTGATTTCCAAATTAAAGCCCCAATTAAACTCATTATAGCGCAAGTAGAAAGAAGAAAGTAAGGTGCAATAATTGAATCAGATAACTTGATTAGATATGTGAATAAAAATGGTGCTGTTCCACCGATAAGTGCAAGACCTAAATTAAAACTCAATCCCATTCCAGAATTCCGGCAATGAGCAGGGAATAGTTCAACTAAACTCACAGCATAAACGCCATTAACTAAGCTCACTGTAATAGGGATGACTATAAACAGTGAAGTTGTTATTAAAACAGAAGGCTCTGTGATAAAGTTAAAAACTACCCCTCCTGCGAGTATACTTAAAATACACCCAGAAATCATCACTAATTTTCTACCAATATAGTCAGAGATCAAACCAAATAGCATGGAAAACAGTGCTAATAAAAAGAAGCTAATAGTTGTGTTTACATAAATTTCATGTAATGCATTGTTACCCAATACAAATTTATTTATATAAGTTGGCAAATATAAAATAAAAGAAACTGTTACGGCCGGTAAGGCAGTCAATAAAAACCCTGTCAGTAATAATAATGGTTGTTTAGAAAATAAATTAAGTAACGGAATTTTCACGTTACTATGAAAATTATTTTCTTGTAATTTTTCATATATAGGTGTTTCGTATAGATTTTTTCTCAAAAAGAAACTAACAATTCCTGCAATAAAGCCAATAATAAATGGTATACGCCAACCCCAGGAAACCATCTCATTGTGATTAAAATTATGTGTTAATACTGTACCAGTTAAACCACCGAATACATTCCCTAAGGTGATACACATAAAAATAATCCCGATTGCAAACCCTCTTTTATTTTTATCGAAAAGGTGCTCAGCAGTGAAAATACTTGACCCTGGTATTTCCCCTCCCAGAGAAACACCCTGTATAATACGCAGCAAAGTCAACAATATAGGTGCGAATATACCCAAATTTGAATAGCCGGGCAACAAACCAATTGATAATGTACAACAGGCCATCAAAATTATACTAGTAGAGAAAGTGTAGCGTCTACCAAACTTATCACCAATAAAACCAAAAACAACACCCCCTAAAGGGCGTGCAAAGTAACCAACTGCAAAGATACCAAAGGTCATAAGTAACGCTGTGATTTTGTTATCATTAGGAAAGAAAACCTCACTAATATAAGGTGCAAATAGAGCATAGATAGCAAAATCAAAGAATTCCAAAGATCCGCCAATACTCGAGAGTATAATGATTTTGTAAGAGTGTTTATCCAGTGACACCTTGATTTTCCTCGATTAAGTTATATTTTCAAAGACAAGACAACTCATTGCAAATATAAGTATGGTAATGTTTTTATTGAATTTTTAAATTCATTCCTACAAATCCACTTTTAAGAAAGGTATGGTATACAACAAATGCAATAAAACTAACAAATACTCCAATAACGTTGCTGGTTATATGGAAAATGTTATGAAAGTTAAATGACCAGATGAGTGTTGCCATTAGCCCAACAGCCGCACTAATATAAAAGTGATACTTATTAACCTTTAAACCAAAAATTGCACCTAACAAAGGAATTAATATAATCGGTGACCACATGTTATAAGCATAAATTAATATATCAAGTATGTTTTTTATGCTTAAAGCAAAAACAATCGAGCCAATTCCAACAATAAATGAAACAATTCTTGCTATTAAAAGAGATGACTTATGAGAAATTTTTTGCATCTCAAACATTGATGGTAGTATGTCATTTGTGCATGCAATTGCTGCTGCATTTAGGAAACCTGCAGCTGAAGACATAATCACTGCCAGTAACCCAGCAATAACGACGCCTCTAACACCAACAGGCATAGCTTTTTCAATAACATAAGGTATGGCTAAATTGGGATCTAATGTGCTATTCATAACATAAGCAATTAAACCAATGACTCCTGCGATTAAAAATACAGGAACAGAAATCACTCCTGCAGAAAATGTAGCCCGACGAGTTTGCTTCGTTGATTTAGCCATAAAAAGACGTTGGGCATAGGGGGGAACAAGGATTTCACCAAAAATAAAAGTTAGCATTAGTCCTAATAAAATCCAAATACCATTATGCTGTGATAAAGGGTTTATATGTGCAGTTGGCACGGTATTGATTATAGCTTCCCAACCACCGATATAGTGCAACCCAAAAATTAAAATTAGAGGGATACCTATTATTAGTACAAAAAATTGCAATATATCAGTATAAACAACACCTCTCATTCCGCCTAAAGAAGCATAAATAAGGATTACACCAAACCCAATAAGAGTTCCTAGCAACTCATTTATATGGAAAAACATTGTAAATAGCGCACCCATCGCACTAACTTGAGCACCTAGGATTCCGGTACAAATTAAAACGGAGAAAATGCCGGTAATAACTTTAGAAAGTCTACCGTAGTGCTTACCCACCATGTCACCAACAGAGTGACAATCATTATATTTATGCATTCTTGGTGCGATGAAAAGTGCGACAAGTATCTCTTTTAAGCTAAAACCAAGCAAGCCAAAAGAGTAGATCATACCAATGTGGTAAACTTTTGATGCATTTCCCATAATGTAACCACCACCAATAAATGATGCTGATAGCGTTGCACAAATAGCAAAACTACTAAATGATCTCTTCCAGACAGCATACTCACTGAAACTATTGATATTTTTGCTACTATAAAAGCCTATTATTAAATTAGCCAGGAGAAAAAGAACTAAGATACTGAGATCAATCACCTAAAAAGCCTTAAAAAATCATATTTTTGTATAAAGGAAGAAAAAAGCAACCGGAAATATACGGGGTTTCAACCAAACTTGTGTAATTATTCCGATCAAATCAAAACACCTTCATAAGAGACTTTCAAAGTTAATTTAGGGACAGCTGAGTTACACAGCTGATCAAGTAGGTTATCAGCAATTTCGTGGTGATGCTTACGCTTAGTTGTCACTTTATATGACGGAGGGCGAAGCCTTTTTCTTGAAGTTGTTTAGCCACCATGCGGGAGCCTAAACTATTACGAGAGAGTGTAAATAATTCTGGCAGGGCACCCCTACCAATTTTAAAAGGCTAATGTGCTCATCATTCATGATTTTGCATATAAGATCAACATGATATAACCCTTTGTTATCTCTAATAAACTCGAACTTTACTTCATCTCCTTCGCTGGCCTTTTTTAGGCTATACGTAGCTGCTTCACCTCTTTGAGCAATGTCCAGTTTCATCGAACCACAATACCTACCAAGGTTTTCAATTTTCTGCTAGAATAGTAAATCATCATAATTAGGCAACTAGGCAACGCCTCAATGGAAAATTAATTTATTGATAAATAAAAGCTTTAATCCTAAAATAGGCCAGCAACATCAATAAAGTTATACCAACAAATGACTAGTAAAAATTTAAGGTGATTAATATTTTTGGAATACACTCTATGAGATGCAGAGAAATAAACAACATTGTCAAACCACTCATCAAAGCATTTAATATTATTGATTTAAATTTAATCATAATAGATGAAAACCATGCTGTAGATCATCACATCCTCAAAAGCGAGCTGTCAGAATTTCTAAGGTTTCACCCTGGGTTTGCCCATTATCCATTTTATGACTACAATGTGTTGCTACAACTTCCTCCAATATTTTTCGAGACTGACTTAGAAACATACTTTGAAATCAATGGTATACCCTCGATATCAGACATAACTTCTCACCCAACCTGGCACCAGGCTAAAGAAGTTTGTGTTCAGCAATGGAACTTAGATGGTAGTATAAGCTTACTTTCAATAGGCACATCTGATTTGTTTGATGCATACAACATAATTAGTCAAAAAAATTATATTTTAAAGATAATAGCCGAATTATACAATGTTATTAGAGGTACAGATAAAATAATGTGGAACTCCTCCATAAATCTAAGTGAGCTATCCCCATTACAGTTACTGCCAAAATACAAAAATAAACAATTAGTTACACACAAATTAACAAAGCGGGAGAAGTTAGTATATACCCTAATAACTCAAGGCATCCACAAAACAGTTGATATTGCAACCAAACTTAATATATCGTGTCGAACAGTTGAGGACTACTTAAGTAATTTAAGGTACAAGCTAGATTGTAAGAATATCACAGAGCTCTCTCAAAAAATCACTAGTGAACACATGGCTCTTAACCATCCTAAGAAAGGTGCTGCTGCCCAACCCCATGTCAAGGCAACAGTCTATTCTTGAGAACTAAAGCAAACTCTAATATGACTAGACTCTGAAACTATCCGCAAATATCACCTAACAAGACCGCTTTTCACTAGTTGAAAATGTATTATACACGTTAGCATTTGACCCCGATACCAAGTAACTGCTAGAACACGCATACACATTACTATCAATATAATTTATATCTCCCATAGTTACGCCATTTTCACTTATTAAGGCACTTTTCTGGTAATTACTTAAATTAGAATTGCGAATATTAATATTTTCATCACATTCACAACCATAGCCACAATATCCATGACCTTGACTAATGAAATGTTGAACACCACTAACAATACTAACATTATTCAGAGAAATATTTATTAAAGACGTATTATGCTTATCAGTGCAGTTTGTCATTATAAAAGCGGTATAAGGGTCATCAGATCCTTGCGATATTTTGACATTACTAATATTGGCTTCTGTAGTTTGGCTTTTAGAACTAGCATCTGCATCAAAATATATTGCCCCACTATAATTAGATTCTTTATACACTAAAGTACTATCTAATAGAAATAATTTACTTATGGAATTATCATTACTGCCTTTATATATTGAAACAATTCCCGCACCTTCTATGGTTAAAGATAGTTTACTTAAATATAATTCATTATAACTATTAATGTTACTTAAAATAAATAACTTTGTGAATGCTCCACCTATAATTGCTAATTTTTTATGTAAGTCATGGTTCTCATTTATAACAAATGCCCCGTCACTTGCTAAATATATGGTATAGGGACCTTCATCAGAGCTTTTAGTAATTTCATCTAAAACGGTATCTAAGCTATCTCCATTATGTAAGTAAAAAATATGTTTAGAGTTTGGTAAAGCAGATTCAATTTTGTTGATACTGGTTTTATTCGCCTCAATTGCTGTGGTATTACTATCAATTACAGCAGTATTACTGTTAATGCTGGCTTTATTAGTACTAATGTTGGTTTTGCTGGCATCAATACTATTTTTATTAGTACCAATTGAGGTACTATTACTGGCAATGCTCGTTTTATTCGCACTGATCGCTGTACTATTACTACCGATACTGGTTTTGTTAACGCCAATCGCAGTAGTGTTGCTGGCAATACTCGTTTTATTTGCACCAACTGCAGTGGTATTACTGGCAATGCTCGTTTTATTCGCACTGATCGCTATACTATTACTGCCAACACTGGTTTTGTTAACGCCAATCGCAGTAGTGTTGCTGGCAATACTCGTTTTATTTGCACCAACTGCAGTGGTATTACTGGCAATGCTCGCTTTATTCGCACCAACTGCAGTGGTATTATT
>NZ_MDTU01000002.1:90388-92192 GCF_001720395.1 Piscirickettsia litoralis | reverse complement strand
GATTACTGCCGATACTGGTTTTGTTAACGCCAATCGCAGTAGTGTTGCTGGCAATACTCGTTTTATTTGTACCAACTGCAGTGGTATTACTGGCAATGCTCGTTTTATTCGCACCAACTGCGGTGGTATTACTGGCAATACTCATTTTATTAGCACCAATCGCTGTACTATTACTACCGATACTGATTTTGTTAACACCAATCGCATTGGTATTACTAACAATGCTAGCTTTATTTTCATCAATCTCTGCACTATTATTAACAATACTGCTTTTACTTGAAGCTATCGCGCTGGTATTACTACCAATACTGGCTTTATTAATGCCAATGTTAGTTATGTTAGTGTTGATCTCAGCCGTGTTTTCAGCTACATTGGCAGCTAATGCTTTAGTATCTTCAACTTCACTTGCAACAGAAAAGGTACTTTTTGAAAGAGAGTTTAAATCATTGGTACGTTGATTTGCAGTTTCCGAATTACTAAATGATGGATAAGATGTCGTTGGCCAATTGTCTGTCGCTAAAATAACAGAAGGCATCACTATAGTAGAAATGAAAGTGCACCTTAAAATAAAATTAAAAGTCATATTTAACCCCTACTCCAAATAGATCTATGGATGGTGTGTTATTTGATATATTTGTAACTTCATCAGATTTATGATGGCCAAATATATGAGTATATGAGAATATGAGTTGCATAGATTTATGCACACTAAATAACATTTCTCCACTTAATATTGGGACCCATTGATAATTCGTTTTCTTAAAATTAGCAAGAGAATAGTTCTGCATTGCTGGTGAGAAGTTAACTTCATAATGTGTTTTTGCGTAAGCAATACCAGCTCCTAGTCGTAATAATACACCGGTTTGAGGTATTAAAAGGTTATATTTAGTAGTCAAGCTGTATGCTTTATAATCGACAATAGTGTTTGATGATCCAGCATTATATGGTCCTTGATTGCTATACGAATAGTTTGTTTGAATATTAATATTGCCCGGATCAATCAAACCTAACTCTAGTGAGAGCTTTGGCAATAAATTCACTCCTAAGCTAAAGTTATAGGCAGCAGCGCCACGCACACCTGTACCTGTGTCTGCACCTAGCATTGCTCTTATTGTACTAATATTAGACTTATCTTTTATAGAAAAACTCTCTTGAGAAGATAGAATACCGAATGAAATATAGTATTTTGACAAATCATACTTATTTGCACGAACTACTTGGCATAAGAATATGCATAAAAAAACCGATACGAATAACCTTAAATTCATTAAAACACACCATGATCAAAAAGAACACGACAACACTAGCATGAAAAACATAGTATTAGCATTGTAAATTTATAGCCTTAATTTAAGTTATCCTAAATTTCTATCGACAATACGCAGAGAAATCAAGGTACAGCTTCCTTTGAATATACTTAGACAGCTGGGGCATAAAATTGCTATCAAACTGAAGTACCTATCATATTTTTTCATTTGCCCTTTTTTGAAGCTCGATACTTGCAGTGGCTGCTTCTACTGAACCAAAGTATTTAAACTCTAATGTACTTTTATCACTTTCTTCAAAACCCATTAGCATGGTAAAAACTCTTTAAATTGATATTATTAAGTGGGAGAATCACACTATATTTTTTTCATATTACAAATACCATTTAGCCATTTCAATTAAATATGAATCATGGACCTATAATGAATAAACTATTAACAATGGATAACCCTATTTGCGCACTTGACCCTATTGAGCTTGATGATTTATTGTCAATAACTCATGATTACAATCATTAAAAATTGACAGTGAATCACTT
>NZ_MDTU01000002.1:84856-86292 GCF_001720395.1 Piscirickettsia litoralis | reverse complement strand
TAGTAGATTTGGTTTTTCCCAAAAGAAATCTGACTTATAAAAAACAGTAAGACTGCCATAAAAATGCACAAGACAACATACACCAAAAATGATTCCCTGTATATTATATTACTAGATATTAGTTTAATGTTGACCGCAGGGCTTGTTATTTTTGCTAAATGAAAAGATAGCTCTACACCTAATCCACTTGAAAATTGCCAAATTCCCAAGGAAATACCTCTATACTTTTTAGGCATCAAATCACCAGCAGCAGCATTTCCTGTAGGCTGAACTAGTACTTCAGCTCCACCTAAAAGTATATAAAAAATAATAATTACAGTAAACGGCATCAGGCTATTTACATCAAATAGTGTAGCCGCAATAACTACACTAGTGTATGATAGTATAGTTAAATTCATTCCCCACCTTAAATTCTTCAATAAGTTATTTCCTCCTTTAAACTTCTTTAAAATAAATATAGTGATTAGCATTGCTGCATACCATATAGAAATAACAGAACCAGCAGGAATTTCTCTACCCCAGATAACTCGAGCCAAATTATTTTTCACAAATAGAGTTATACTTGTTTCTGTTAATGATGCAAAAATCCAGAAAACAACACAATATAAACAGCAAACGAAAAAAATTGAAAAAATTTTTACTTTTTTCAAAATCTTTATTACTCCTTATATATATAGATATGAAAAAATACAACAATCGATAATGATGTAAAGTATATTATATATTCACACAGCGTAGCGTTAGACATTAGTAAGTAAGTGCATGCAATTCCCACAGCTAGCAATATAAAACCATAACCACTAGAGCAATAAGCGCTAGCCTTTGGATACAAGCCTCGATTCACAAAAAACACACACAATGAAATCAAGTTGAAAATAGCACCAATAAGAAATACAACACTATAACCATACTTATTAGCAGCAAAGCCAGCTAAAAAAGAAGAAATCAAACTAGAAACCGCCAGTGCCGAATAAGATAAAACAAAAGAATTCAAACGCTTTCTAGGCACTCTATCAGCGGCATTATTTAAAAGCTTCCAAATACTAGGAAGAAAGCACCCTCCACCAACGGCCATGAAAGTCAAACTTAAAGTCAAAAGTATATTTATACTAAGCAAGAAAAAACCGGCAGAGCTAAAAGTTAGCCCTATAACCAATATTTTTTTAGCATCAAGGTACTTATCTGACAAATAACCCGCAAAAAGAGGCAGACAGTAAAATAGCGAAAAAAATGATGTATTCAAATTATATGATTTAGTAGTGCCTAAATGTAGAACACCAGTAAAGTACAGAACAGTAAGAGAAAACAGAATTCCTGTTGACATCATACAGGGGATAGCAATCGCAACTGTTGCTATAATAGCCTTATTCATGACCAGCCCATCTAAACCAAAAACAAACCATTCATAGTTTTTTTATTTTTAAATTAACTACAGT
>NZ_MDTU01000002.1:77820-82032 GCF_001720395.1 Piscirickettsia litoralis | reverse complement strand
CACACTGCGAGTGATGGAGGGTCAAGGCACTTTGCTTTTTTTAACTCCCTCATGAGGGTGTTTGCGCTGACTCTTAGCACACGAGCGATATTCCAAATTCCACTGCCATTCATACTCATATCAATAATTTTCTCTTTTGTCTCTGGTAAGTCACCCGACCACTTATAGCTCAGCAGGAATGTATCTTTATCACAGCCTGTGTTTTTCGCATTTATAACGCTGATTGCCTGAAGCGTTCCTGCCAAATTTAATGACATCATTCTGCCTGTATTGTGAGCAATTGACTTCGATATGAGGCATGGATAAATCTCTAAATTATTTTTAATTTGATTTAAATTACACTATATTAATCAATAAGATACATGCAGTTTGTTGTATAATAGTCAATTGATATTATTGAATCTACTATGATAATACGCAAACTTGGATTCTTCTTCTAAATAAAGTCTTTGATATCGCATAATTGACCTAGCAATCCTAACAAGGGTGCAAACCATCAGGTACTCCTCCATGGTGCATTCTTCCTTATGATAAGCTTGTAAATACCCTACTTTAACCTCATCTAAATCAACTTTAAGCGAATGATTACTATCTTGATTAAGTGCGAATATTCCACTTAAGTTATTATAAATGCCTATAACATCTTGGCTATCATGACTAACAACAGCATCTCGCATAGAAGAAAAGCAGTACAAATGGTAATAAAGTTCCTGATAGGTATTAACTATATTTGCTCTTATTGCATATAGCTGATTATTCGGATTTAAATCAACCCTATTTAACTCTTTTAAAGAGTGCTCTAACATAGAAAAATTATAATTCATACTTTTTCTATTAATTATATGATAACTCATTGAACGTCTAATTAGTGTTAGATAAAGCTTCGTTTGGTTTATTGTATGCTGTACTGATTCAAAACGACCAAACTTCCAAAAAAGCTTTTGAAATAAGGCAATAGAACTAACTCCTAACAAAATTCCAATAAGGCGGTCTGTAGGAGGGTTAAGTGATACTACCGGCCCCAGCTCAACTACACCTAAAAAAATGCACAACACTAGCCTGAGTACCAAAATAGCTAGAATGAGAATGACCAAAGTGAAGATAATTAAACAAAAATGTAAATACTGCTATAATCAAAATTATTACAACAAAGCTTTGAATATTCAAATCAATGATAATGAGTGCAACAACGAAACCTGCAAAACACCCGGCTAAGCGTTGATAGCCTTTATATCGTGTCGTCGCAGCATCCATGCTTAAGCATGCACCAATCGATACAGCAATTTGAGAGCCCCCTGGCAAAGAGAAAAAATGACCAACATAAAGGCAATAGTAAAACTGCGCTTGCATTGATACCTGCATATTTTATATAGTAAAAATCGAGATTGAATAATTTATTCTCTGATCTTTTTTGAAATAGATCGATACTACTTAGCTTATTATTTTTATTGATGACAATATTACTTTTCAATGAAAAAAGTAACTTCGCTTGCATAAAGATTGCTGGAATTTCATCATTATTTAAGTTGATTTTTGCAAAACTATCTATTAGCTCTTTATATCTTTTATACATATTATCCAGTCTTTTTTCTAAAATAGTGACAGCTATCTCTCCAGAAGCCAACCCTTCTTTTAAGCTTTCTAAAACTTCATCAACTATTTTACTAAGCTCCAATAAAAAAGCATTATCACTCTCATTGTAATTATCCCTGTCTGCACAGTTAACGAGAAAACAAAAAATACCATTGAGTATTTCTACCAGCTTTAATTTATATTGACGCTTTAGCCTATTCTCTCTAAAATTAAACACTCTTTCATAGGCTATATAATCTTTATTGCTGTTTAATATATCTAAATTTTCTTTTAGCCTCTTTAATAAAAAAGTCAAAGTCTTTACTACTCTTTTTTGCCATCTGCGTTATAAAAATAATGATTAACTTCTTGAAGATTATCTATAAAACCGGTTATTGCCTGATTTAATAATAAAGCAGATGAGCCAGTAGGAAATAAAAGACAAGTAACAAAGCTTGCAAAAATCCCAATAGCAATTTCCAAACTACGATAAACAGCAACAGCATACATTGCATTTGGGCTTGGATCACTTAATACATTTAACATCACCATTAACATAGTAATATAGCCTAACAACCAGGCATATGCATGCTGACGATCAACAGATGAGCAATAAATTCCGACCACAGCAACCGAAAAAATGACCGAGTAATAAACAAAGGTGTATTGAATAAATAATCCTGCTAGAACCACACCAAGTCCAGCGCCAATTACCGTACCTAGAAAACGCAACAGACTCTTGGCAAGAGTACTACCTAAGCTTCCTTGAATAACAACAAATGCACTAATTGCAGACCAAAAAGGGGCATCTAGCTTTAGTAATACTGCTAAAGCAATAGCAAGTATACAAGCAAATGTTGACTTAATTACTTGTTTTAATTGGGTTTTAGATTGAAAGCGATTAATAAACTCACCATGCAAGCTTTTCTTTAGCTTATGATATGACCCATCTACCCGACTTGAAACACTCATTTTAGCACCACAACACTAGCATCTGTACCAGAGTAGTAATTTTCAATATTTGAAGTATTATCCAAATAAATTGTTACAGGCACCCGATAATCATAACGAATCCAATTTGTTGAAGGTTGCACATAAGCTTCCGCCCCACTATTATTATTTTTACTCCTAGAAATAGCATGTGCAACACTATCAACTTTCCCTTTCAAAAAAGCGCCAAGGGGCACTTGCTAGATGTACCCATACTGTTTTACCCGGATATATATTAACTAAATTAGTTTCCTTGATATTGGCAATCACACGCCAATTTTTCTTAGCAACTATACCAAAAAGAACATCTCCTTTTTTAATATATTCTCCGCTATAAGCATTTAAATTATTCACATAGCCATCATGAGGTGCTCGAATAGTTGCGTTTGATAAATAATATTTTTGCAGTGACAAACTATTTTGATATTCTTTAATTTGTGAACTAAGCACAGCTTCCTGCTTAATAGAGTTTTGATATAAGCTTTTACTATTAATTAATGCTTCTTTGTCTGATGAAAGAGAATTTTGATATTGATCAAATAGCGCTGAAGAAATAATATTTTTCTGATGTAACATACTGTAACGATTAAATTCTTGTTGAGAAACTTTAAATTTACTTTCCTGGACTAAGTAATTCTCTTTTTGATCTTTTTCTTTAGTAAGCAATACACTTTTTTCATAACTTAACTGACTTAAAGAAGCTTGTGCTTTTGCAACTGCCAGTTTAAAAGGTTGATTATCTAAGGCAACAAGAACTTGCCCTCGCTCTACGTATTCATTGTTCCTAACATAAACTTTATTAATCACTCCTGAAACACTTGATGCGATTTTAGTCACATCTGCCTTCATATAAGCATCATTGTTATAAACGAATATATAACCAGAACTATAATATATAACGACAATACCAACCAATATGATCAGCAGTACATAGGTTTTATAGAGCGAAAATAACTTTCTACTTATTTTATACATTACAATATTCTCTTAGAGAGTAGCTAATGGTTAATGTTCAAATGATTAACAGTATAAACTGCAGGTTAACCAGAATATCAGCCAACCATGCAGCTCTTGCTCAAAGCATTCCGAATCAACGATTCCAATGAGGCACTCGTTGCATTGCTTGTACAGATTGTGACCGTTGATTTTCACTTTCTATGATTGTATTAGAGTTTATCGAGCTTATTTGGCCTTGCTCCATAGTCAGCATCGCTCTTTGCTCTGCTGAGTGAGAGTGTTCAACATTAAGGCTAGCAAAGCCTGTTATTGTGACTAATGACAAGCAAATAGCTGTAAGAATAATTTTCATACCTATCTCCAATTACCATGAATAATATAACGAGTTAACTTAGATGTAGACCTTACAAATCAATGAAATATTACAACATAAAGCCTTTATAAACAATTTTCTTTTTCTTAATTAAAAGTAAGTTTTAATTACATTAATAAGCATAGGCCTGCTACGTGGGTGACCTTGTTGAAGCCTTTCCATTATTTATCATTATCGGTATAATTAAGCGCTTGTTAATCAACATGATAGCCGAATATCCCTAGTTCAATTCACGCTAAACATCTTTTCCAAATCGGCAAAACTTGGCGGCGCTACTATGTGGCCAATCGAGAGAATATTCCTCGCACGGTAGTTGAAAC